>NZ_LWFE01001112.1:0-30175 GCF_001635675.1 Oleiphilus sp. HI0061
CCTAGAAGCCTCATTTTTAGTTTATTTAATAAACAATCAAGCTAGCTCAAATTATATTAGGGAAGACCCGAAAGCCGACTTAACACTTTGTTAAGTTGGTTGTTCACCATCTACAGACATCACCCAGGAATTTGAAGCCAGTAACATTCGGCCAAACCAAAATCAACCTTCAACGGCAAGTTTTGGCACTTTGCTGACTAAGTTTGGGCAGGGTATTTGTAGGCTCTAGTCGAAACCGCTATTTCAGTAGGTCAGACTGCGTGCCAACTTTTACATATAAGTATTATGACTTTGTAGGCGGCCCGTCCTCGGGGCGCTTGCTGTGCCACGGGGCTTTCAAACGATTCCCTGGTTTCGGTTTGCGCGACTGGAGGCCCCGCCTACATAAGTATGGCTATTTTTCAATCGAGTCTGACCCCATTGAAAAAATGCTTTAAGGCATTTGGATTTGGCTTCCGCCTTGGCCCGGTACGACGATCTGAGAAGCCTGCTCACGACGCATTTCTTGAAGTTCTTTCATTGTATCTTCAAGCGACTTGTTTGCTGCTTCGCCAAAGTTAGCTGCCGCTTGACCCAGAGTAGAACCTTGAAGTTCGAAGTTCAAAGGAAGTGGTCCAGCTGGCGTCATCATTTGAGTGCTGCCGATAAACAGAACGGGTCTAGCGCTGTCTGCGTCGCCATTTGCATCGACAGGTGTCATGCGACGAATAGTGCCGACTTTGTTGTCTGTATAGACTTCTTCAAGATAAAGTTCATCAGGGTTCATGCTTATTTCAGGCGCGTTGTCGCTCATAATATTTCCTTAGTACGCTGTAGTCTGTATTGATGTGCCCGCTATCCTATCATGAAAATTGAAAAGCACGGGGCAATTTTGATAGGAAATAGCCAGCCTTTACTGGCGGCCTTGCTCAATCATAGTTCTCATTTGTTGGGCCTTGTCGGTATCGTTTTTCTTAAGGGCCGAGTCGAGTAAGTACCGGAGAATTTTTTCTCGCTGGATTTGCTTGAGATCGTCAGTTGCCTTGGAGGTTTTTTTAGCTAGTTTATCTTTTAGTATTTTATTGAGTAGGGATATAAACTTGTTTGTTATGTTCTGATCCAGGAAGGCTTCAATATCAAGAGGTAGAATAGCGTGGTGATCATTCACCCATAGTTTGAAGAAACGCTTGGCTTTAGTTTCTTCTCGCCCCTGCAGCTGCAATAGTAATTTACTATACAGTGCTCTGTAGGTCGTAACGGCTTCACTACGCTGCTCTGAGTTGTCATCAATTGTATCGAGCAGGCGCACCAGACGCTGGTGCATATGCTCCATTAGTTTGAGCATTTTGTCCGCGTCAGAATAGTGATCCAAAGCGTTTAGCTCGTCTAGAAAGCGCTCGATTTTTGCGAAAAAGTGTTTAACCTGCCGTTGGCTGAACAGTTTTTCAGGTTTGCGTGTTAACTCGGTTATCTGGCTTTTCAGTCCTGAGTAATCTAGTTCGCCTTGATTTAAGGATGCCCTGAGCACATAGCGTTCGAATAGCTCACTGTCCTTGCTCAATAAAGATAAGAACTCTTTTGCTAGGTTCTGTTTATCTTGACTAAGCAGGTAGGCAAGTACCCGGCTTTTGTCGGGGCCTTTGGCGAGAGATGATATTTGCTGGGTATTCCGGTTAACATGCAGACAGAGTGCTGCGCAATGTGGGCAGAAGTCAAAGCCATCAGACTCTGGACATTGGCAGGCACCTTCGACTGTATTATTCCGATAATTGAGCTTGACCTCAAAGCCATTTATTTTAGCTTTGGCAGTTGTCTTGTTTGACTCAAGCCCATCTATGAGAAACTGTTCCAGCTGCTGAAGAAGTTCATCAAACCGTAATTCACCAATCAACTTGGCAAGTTGTTCGTGGGGGATGATCGGCGGGTGTTGATCTTGTAAGGGCATCTAATCTAATTATCCAGGCCGAGAGAGTCTGCAGACATGATATGAGCGCTTTCTTCCTCTTCGCTATATTGTATGACCAGTTTGCCTTGCTTTAGCGCCTGTTGCACCTGAGACTTTCTTGTTTCCAAAGGGGCTTCGACATCATTGAGTCCCCAGTCTCTTAAACAATAGTCGTTTATTAGGCCATCTAATGCATCCGGGCTTAAAAAAGAGGGGTCGATAATCATGTTAGAACCTGGTGCATAAGAGTATATGTTTTACTTATTCCGGCTAAGAAAGCTTGGCACTCATACGTACCCTGGATTTATTTGCACGAGAACGCGTTGTACGTTTTCTCTTGTCTTGACCAACTTTAAGAACTTGCACTGGAACGCCGTTCAATACAGAGGTGCCGCTCAGTTTGTCTACATACCTGTCGTCTGTTAGATCATTGACACTAACCCCGGGCCGCTTGCTTGCAACAGATAGCATTGAGCCTTCGCGCTGGTGCCCCCAGCCGTGAGGAATGCTGACAACGCCCGGCATGATATCTTCAGTTAACTCTACTTCAATCTCAAGCTGTCCAACTCTGCTACTTACGTGAGCGAGTTCTCCGTTTTTAAGTTGTACTTGTTTCGCGTCGTCAGGGTGGATCATCAGAGTACAGCGATTTTTACCTTTTACCAGGCGCCTGCTGTTATGTAGCCAGGAATTGTTAGAGCGGACGTGACGCCTGCCAATTAATAAGAGTTGTCCGTTTTCGGCTTTGTGACTGTCAAGCAGTTGCTCGCCGCGTTTACGTAGGCGAGTCATATCTTTTAAGTAAGTATTCGGTGCGAGTCGAATTCGTTTCTTCACGCTGTAGAGCCGTTCGGGTAGGCGAGATTGCAAGGGGCCTAAGTCGATACCGTGAGGGTAATTAAGTAAAGAGCTAACACAAAGGCCTTTGCTCAAACTTCTGTTTTGAGAACCGTAAGGGCTGAGATCCAGAATCTTCCGGGCTGGGTGTTTGCTTGGTAAGAACCCCTGTAAGGCATCGACCAGGAAACGCCCTGCTTGGCTAGTGCCAGGGAGCTGCGTACCATAAGGGCCGGTACGAAGGATGATATCCAATAAGCCGTCGGGTCCTAAGCGCTTCAGTGATTGGTAAGAAAATTGTTCACCAATAATTTGCTTAATATTGCCTTTGCCAAGTCGGTGCTGAAGCTCAAGCGCTATTTGCCAGTCATGACGAGCAGACTTATCTACCTCGAATAAGGCGGGTGAGTATTTAGCGACATTCCGAACACCAAGCAGGTTAAAAACAATATCATAATGAGACTGCTCCAAAGGCGCAGTCGGAGGCAGGATAATATCGGCATGCTTTGAGGTTTCATTGATATAAAAATCAATAGAAACCATGAAATCCAGCGAATCGAGGGCTTGATCAAGGTGCTGACCATTCGGGCTGCTGAGCACAGGATTGCCAGCCATGACGATCATCATTTTTATCTGCTCATCACTAGGCAAGAGGATTTGGTCAGCCATGGTGCTGGCAGGCAATTCTCCACCAAATTCCGGTAGACCTGAAAGGCTCTGATAACGATTATAATGGCCTTTTTGGCCTGTCCATGCTGCTAGCTCAACCATATCTGCTGCGGGTTTGCTAAACATTAAACCGCCGCGCTCATCCATATGGTTTGTCAGAATATTTACCACATAAACTAACCAGGTCGCCAGGCCACCAAACTCCTGAGTTGAGGTGCCCATTCTACCGAACAGGCAAGCCCTTGGGGTGGTAGCCAGTTTGCGGGCTAGTGTTCTGATATCTTCGGCGGTAACACCTGTAATGCTGCTCACGTGCTCTGGGTTGAAGTCGGACGAGATAAGCTGTATTTCGGCGATCCCTTCAAGATGGCTTGATAGCCGGCCTGTCTCGATTAAATTCTCATTAAATAAAGTGTTAATAATTCCGAGTATCAGGAAGGCATCGGTACCGGGTTTGATGAATAAATGCTCGGTACTTGTTTTGACTGTTTCAGTCTTTCTTGGGTCAAGTAGAATCACCTCACCGCCACGCTTAATGATTTTCTTGAGCCTTGCTGAATAGTCAGGCGCGCTCATTAAACTACCATTTGATGCTGCCGGATTACTGCCGAGAAGAATAAACAAATCCATATGATCAATATCAGGCACTGGGAATAAATATTGATTCCCAAACAGTTCCAGATTTGCCTGCATATGCGGTAGCTGGTCATTGGAGGTGGCAGAAAATTTATTGCGGGTACGCAGTGCTTTCAGCAGCATTGGTGCAAATAGAATATTGCCGTGATGATGGGTGTTCGGATTACCAAGGTAGGCACCTACAGCATTTTTACCGTGCTGTTGTTGAATATCACCAATTTTGTTTGCAACTAAATCAAACGCTCTGTTCCAAGTGATGGGTTTCCAGCCATCTTTGGTTTTTAGCTGTGGAACTTTAAGCCGGTCCGGGTCTTCTTGTATATCTTTTAAGGCGAGCGCTTTCGGGCAAATATGGCCTTTGCTTAACGGGTCATCAGGATCGCCCTTTATAGAGATAATCTGTGCGTCTTCAACTTTGATCGCGACACCGCACATTGCTTCACAAAGGTTGCAGGTGCGGTAATGAGTAAAAGCGTCTGAGCTAGGCATAGATTTGATCCGTCATTGAATGGGTGCTAAGAGTGAATGTACACCACTATTGTTGTTATTGAACAGCTAGTCAGGATTATATGCCTGCCATAAACGAGAAGTCTAGACGATTAGAACTATTCATAGACTTACTGCTTTGTGAATCCCGCTTTGTTGCCTCCTTAATGATTTGGGCTTGGCTATTGTGCTAGGCTTTCGTCTGCACAATATATGAACTTCTCCATTTGAAGATGACCGCAGCAACTGTAGGGTAGGCTAGCAATGAATAAAACAATCGTAATAACCGGAGCCAGTGATGGTATTGGCAAGGCCTTGGCATGGGAGATGGCAAAGCGAGGTTATGATCTTGGTCTTAGCGCACGTAGAGAAACCCTGCTGCAATCATTAAAAGCCGAGATCCATAAAGCCTACCCTGAAGCAAGGATAGAAATAGCGCCGCTTGATGTCACTGATACTTCGCAGGTGGATGAGGTGATTAAGGGCTTTCAATCTTCTTTGGGGCGTTTAGATATGATCGTTGCTAATGCCGGGATTGCCCGCTCAGGCAAAGCCGAGATTGCCTCTTTAGATGACCAGCTCGCCGTAATCAATACTAATCTAAATGGTGCTATCGCTACCGTCAGGGCTGCGCTTAAAGCATTCCGGACCCAAGGTGGTGGGCATATTGTGGCAACCGCTTCCGTTGCGGGCTATCGAGGTTTACCACGAAATGCTGCGTATTCTGCTTCAAAAGCGGGTTTGGCTACCTATATGGAGGCGGTTAGGCTGGAGACCTTAAATGACAATGTTGATGTGAGTGTCATTAACCCCGGTTTTATCGATACGGAAATTAACCGTAGTTTGCCCAGCAGGCCCTTTGTTATCAATGTAGAGCAGGGCGCTAAGCAGTTTGCCGATCTGGTTGAAAAGAAAGTTAAAGCTTCTACCCTTCCTCGAATGCCTTGGGCGATTGTTGCGCCTCTTATGCGTGTTTTACCGGATTCTCTGATTGCTAAAATGTAGTTTTGGTTACTAGTCACTTATGCGCTCGAAGGTCGCCGGGGTTGAACTGATCGGTGGGTGAATCTGGAGTGCGTGATGATCGTGAAATTGATTTATCTCATTGGCTGGTCGTGGCAGTGCCAGCCAGTCCTTCACCTTTGATGCTTCGATTAACAAAGGCATTCTATGGTGATAAATTCCACAATTAGGGTCGGCTTCGCATGTGAGGGTAACAAGCTGGAAGCCACCTGAGTTCAGTGGAAATAGTATTCCTGCCATAAACAGAACGTCGTCTATTGCCGGTGAAAAACGGTGTTTTATTTTGTGCCCGGGCTCTCCTGTCCATTCAAACCAGGCCGAGCAGGGTACTACGCAACGGTGTAGTGCATAAGCAGAACTAAAGGTCTTCTTGGTGGCGACGGTTTCTGCCTGAGCGTTGAATATGGTGTGATGTGCCCAGTGAGGGTTGATCCCCCAGAGAGCAGGCGTTTGCGATAGCTTCTCATGCTGATAGTGAAGGCAGGCGACCTCTTGTGAAGGGCGTTGGTCATGATTGTTTATGGCATGAAAAAGTATATGAAATGCTTCGAATACGCCTGTATCGACGATCGCTTTGTCTACTTCAAATCTTCCACACATGTAAAGGAGCCTCTGCCTGAAACTAAGCTTATTACCTTATTGGAATATTATCATAGGCTGTGATGAAAAATTAACGAAAAGTCAGAGGCAAATTACTGATTCCCTTGATTTAGATCTGACCTTCAGCATATTTTTTAAAAAATGCAAAAGCAGTGTCCGGCGCTTCTTTAATAAATACGCCAAGCGTGAAGCCGTCCGGAGCGATCGAGGTGTGTTTGATCTCGCCCAGTACTTTGAACTCCATTTTCTTGCCATTGTAGAAAGCGGCAATTTGAAGTAGCACCAAAGCATCTTTTCGGAAGTCTACGGGGCTTACCAGTGAGGTTCCACGTTCAGAGATGTCTTTCGTTTTACATTGAACGACTTGTTTCTTGCGGGTTGTAATTGTTGCACGCCAATGGGCTGAACGCCTTGTGTATTGACGGCGCTCGGCTCCGTCATTCAAAGCTTCCGCCGTAATTTCCTGAGTGTTTTCAAGAGCTTCTGTAATCTTCTTTTTATCGGGCACTATGTGAAACTTCCTGGTCAGAGTTGGCGAGGAGTTAACAACAATAGTCTAGAGCTGCGGAAGTATCAATGTCTTGATAGTAATTATATGTGTCTTTTGTTGGCTGCTTTGACGCAAAAGGCGGGCATAAAAAAGCGCCTACAATGAGGCGCTTTTTAGTTTGTTTAACTCGAGATTAGTCGCGAGTAAACTCTGGGTAAGCTTCCATACCACACTCAGAGATATCAACACCTTCGTACTCTTCTTCGTCAGTTACTCGGATGCCCATGATTGCTTTAAGAACGCCCCAAACAATCAAGCTACATACGAATACCCAAACAAAGATCGTTAGTGCACCAACCAGCTGGCCAGCGAATGTAGCGTCAGCGTCTGATAGAAGTACTGCGAAGATACCCCATAGACCTACTACACCGTGTACCGAGATTGCACCAACAGGATCGTCAAGCTTAAGCTTATCAAGTGTTACGATTGAGAATACTACGATAACACCACCGATCGCACCAATGATCGTTGCTAGTAGTGGAGAAGGATCAGCAGGCTCTGCAGTGATCGCAACCAAACCTGCTAGTGCGCCGTTCAATGCCATTGTAAGGTCAGCCTTACCGAATAGAATACGTGCAACGATCAATGCAGCGATCAAACCACCTGCCGCAGCAGCGTTAGTGTTCAAGAATACGCTTGCTACTTCGTTAGCTACTTCGATACCACCCAGTTTAAGAGTAGAACCACCGTTGAAACCGAACCAGCCCATCCACAGTATGAATGTACCTAGCGTTGCTAGAGGAAGGTTCGCACCTGGGATAGCGTTAACCTGACCGTTAGCACCGTACTTGCCTTTACGAGCACCTAGCATGATAACACCAGCCAATGCTGCTGCAGCACCTGCCATGTGAACGATACCTGAACCAGCGTAATCGCTATAGCTACTGAGGTCGTACATACCGAACACAGAGTTACCACCCCAAGTCCAGCCACCTTCCATTGGGTAGATGAAACCCGTCATAACAACTGCGAATGCTAGGAAAGCCCAAAGCTTCATACGCTCAGCAACCGCACCCGATACGATAGACATTGCCGTTGCAACGAATACGACCTGGAAGAAGAAGTCAGAAGCGCCTGAGTAAACAGAGTCACCGCCGAAGCCGTTTTCAGCAGAATCTGCTAGAGCTTGAGCAACGTCTATAGTTGCAACGCTGTCAGTACCTGATAGGAAGAAGCCGCCGCCATACATGAACTCGTAACCACAGATTAGGTACATGGTGCAT
This sequence comes from Oleiphilus sp. HI0061, assembly GCF_001635675.1. NCBI lineage: Bacteria > Pseudomonadati > Pseudomonadota > Gammaproteobacteria > Oceanospirillales > Oleiphilaceae > Oleiphilus > Oleiphilus sp. HI0061. The sequence goes on from NZ_LWFE01001112.1 coordinate 7,949, forward strand.
GATACTGCAAACAGTGCAACGTTCTTGGTTAGGATCTCAGTGGTGTTCTTGGCGCGAACCAAGCCTGCTTCCAGCATGGCAAAACCTGCTGCCATCCACATAACTAATGCGCCGCACACCAAGAAATAAAAGGTGTCCATTGCATACTGCAATTCATAAATGTTGTTCATTACGTTTTCCATAAGGAAATCTCCGTACTGTATTCTAAAAAATTAGTTGCTTAGTGATGAATGAGATTTAAACCGCATCAGTGCCGGTTTCACCGGTACGGATTCGAATAACTTGCTCAAGCGGTGAAATGAAAATTTTACCGTCACCAATTTTGCCGGTATTAGCTGCTTTGCTGATAGCTTCAACAACTTGGTCAACCAAGTCGGAACCAATGGCAACTTCAACTTTAACCTTAGGAAGAAAGTCAACAACGTACTCAGCGCCACGGTATAATTCCGTGTGACCTTTCTGACGGCCGAAACCTTTAACTTCAGTTACGGTAATACCTTGTACGCCAATTTCAGACAATGACTCACGTACATCGTCCAGCTTAAATGGTTTGATTATGGCAGTTACGAGTTTCATGGATATCTCCTGTGCTGTCGCTGCAATATTTACTAGTTAAAAAAATGTGTTTTAGTTCTTGTTTGCTATTCAAAATGAAAAACGAATCTCTCATTCGGAATAACAAATCTGATCGGTATATAGCAGGGGGTGTGCCAGTTTGAAAAAAAGCTTATATAACAGTTACATAAGATTAAGTGTTATTGTTGAGTGGTGGTTTTGTTGTGGTCTTGTGGTGCGGGCTTGGATTTGGCGCACCATAATGACGCAATATCTGATGCGGGTTGGCGGCGAGCGCATCTCTTTGGTGATTTTTATAGGGGGAGGATCTGATTATTTGAAAATAGATCTGTCCTTTTTAGGGTTGTGGGTTTCGCTGGCAGGGCGTGTTAGAATAGCTCTTTTGTTTGATGTAGAAAGAATGTCCCAGGCATTCCAAGGAGCGTTTGTTGCTTAGCCCTCAAGAAGTACTTAACACCATCCACGAACAGGTTAGTCAGATATTACCTGACGCCGGAAAGTCGGCTCAAGAGGATCTGACTGCGCAACTGAAAATTCTTATTAATGGTGTCATTTCCAAGCTGGATTTAGTCACTCGTGAGGAGTTTGAGACTCAGCAATTGGTGCTGGAAACAACACGCGCCAAATTGGAACAACTAGAAAAAGATTTTGCTGAATTAGAGAAAAAGTCAGCTTGATTTAATGACGAACAGATGGAACTTGTTCGTTCTTGCACTGTACTTATGCAGTGCTTGCACTACTGAGGGGCATAATGCTGCTGATCTAAAATGGCGCAATAGTTAATACAAAGCGTATTAATGAGGCGCTTTCCGGTCTACCTGATACAGCTCCTTACCTTCTTAAACAGATATGAACTTAGCAAAGGAATGCGATGTCGTTATCTATTATCTATACCCGGGCTCAGCTCGGTGTCGATGCACCTTTGGTGACAGTCGAAACTCATCTCTCAAATGGTTTGCCATCCCTAGCGATTGTTGGGCTTCCAGAAATGGCTGTTCGAGAGAGCAAAGAAAGGGTACGCAGTGCCTTAATCAACTCTGGCTTCGAATTTCCGAATCGGCGTGTGACCATTAACTTGGCGCCTGCAGACTTGCCTAAACAAGGGGGACGATATGATCTGGCAATTGCTATTGGAGTCCTGGCTGCGACAGGTCAAATAGACTCGGAAAAGCTTGGTGAAAGTGAGTTTATTGGTGAGCTGGCCTTAACCGGAGACTTGCGCCCGGTTGCCGGTGTATTACCCACGGCTATTGCCAGCGTAAAAGACGGCCGATGTTTATTTATCCCATATGGTAACGCTGATGAAGGGAAAATGGCTGGCAGCGATACAATTTTCCCCGCACGCCATTTGAGCGAAATTTGCCAGCACCTTAAATCACCCGGTGTTTTGCAAGCCCTTTCTTATGAAGAAATGATTTTGGAAGACGAAAAGCAGCCGGATATGGCTGATATTAAGGGTCAGTTCCAAGCGAGACGTGCTTTGGAGTTGGCAGCAGCTGGACGCCATAACCTATTATTCTACGGCCCTCCAGGGACAGGCAAGAGCATGCTGTCCTCTCGCCTGCCAAGTATTCTGCCACGCTTAAGCAATGCTCAGGCAGTGGAGGTGGCCTCAATCTATTCGCTGGCGGGTATTCCCAGAAAACCGGGCTTGATGATGCAAGCGCCTTTTCGTTCTCCTCACCATACAGCTTCTTCCGTATCGCTCGTTGGTGGTGGCGCACAGCCAAAGCCTGGTGAAATATCCTTATCCCATTATGGTGTATTGTTTTTGGATGAGTTGCCAGAGTATGCACGCTCGGTGCTTGAAGTACTTCGGGAGCCGATTGAAAGTGGGGAGATCAGAATTTCCCGAGCCAGTGCGAGCCTGACATTTCCGGCAGACTTTCAGTTAATTGCAGCAATGAACCCATGCCCTTGTGGCTATAGCGGCCACCCTACAGTGAGTTGTACTGATACCCCCCAGCAGATAAGTAACTATCGGCGGAAGTTGTCGGGCCCCTTATTGGATCGCTTCGATTTGCATGTCGAAGTGGCGAGTCAACCTGCATCGGTTTTACTTGGCAAAGCTCAGGCTAGTGAGTCTTCGAATGAGGTACTGGCTCGCGTGAGCAAAGCCCGAGACGCGCAAATCACCAGGCAGGGCAAGCTTAATAGTGCGCTTGAGGGTGGGGAGATTGCAGAACATTGTGCCATGCAAGACGATATGCGCACTTTTCTGGAGTCCGCCATGGATAGGATGGCTTTGTCGGCAAGGGCGGCTCACCGGATTCTTAAAGTCGCGCGTACTTTGGCAGATTTACAGGAAAGTGAGAGTATTCAAATGCTTCATTTAAGTGAAGCTTTGGCTTACCGGGGTTTGGATAGAAAGTCTGGTAGCTGAGTGCTATGTAAAGAAAAGTCTTTAAAGCTTATGGCGTACAGCTGTGACTTCCATCGCTTTATGAAATTGGCTAAGATGATGGCCTAAACTTACGCATCATAAATAAATAGCCACTTTTGAATGCGTGGTGAAGTGAGCGAAACTGCTGAAGGGAAGTTGAGGAATAGCTAATGATAAAAGCTGCGTTTCTAGTTTATGACCGCGCACTCTTTTCAGGGATAACCAGGCCCTATGAAATTCTGAAGGCCGCTAATGCAATGGCGCGCATGGCGCGGGAATCCAGGCCGCTTGAGCTGCATATGGTTAAGCTCGAAGATAAACAGCCTCAGGTTGCTGGCGATATTCCTTTAAATATCGAAGAGCGTATTGAATCTCTTGGTCATATGGACTGGATCTTTATTCCACCAAATTGGAGAGATCCGGTACATTTATTGAAACGTTATCCCAAGTTGCCAGAGATGTTAAGGCAGCGCTATGAGGAAGGGACTAACTTTATTGCCACAGGGGCCGGTGCCTATTTCTTGGCAGAAGCAGGCCTTTTAGACAAGACCCCTGCTACGACTCACTGGTTCTTTTTTGATAAATTTGAAAAGCGTTACCCTCACGTTGAACTAAAACGCCAGCACTTCATTACTTATGGTAACCGAATTTATTGTGCTGGCAGTATCAACGCGCTGTCAGACTTGGTCTTTCACTTGATTGGCCAGGCCTTTGGTTTGGAAAAACGTCAGTTAGCGGAGCGCCATTTTGCCCATGAAGTAGGCAGCAGCTACGACTTGCCTATGTTTTCAGTCGGACGAGCCGCGCATGCAGATGAAGATATTATCGAGATTCAGGCGTGGTTAAAGTCCTCGTGTCATGAAGATATTGATATTCCCCAGATGGCCGAAAGAGCAGGCATGCCAGTACGAACGTTTACACGTCGTTTCAGGCAAGCATTAGGCATGACACCGAATCAGTACCTTCAGGACTTACGCATTGAAAATGGCCGTGACTTATTGAAATCAACCGATCTAAGCATTCAGGATGTGGCTGAAAACGTTGGCTATAAAGATACGGCTTACTTTTCTCGGGTGTTTAAAACCAAGGTAGGGCTGACGCCAAGTGATTATAAGAAAATGGTGCGTCCAAAACTCTTCCAGTTAGATTAAAGAGTAATAATTTGGGACAAAAAAAGAGGAGCCTGTTTAGGGCTCCTATAATAGGGGTTTCTTCAAGGAAGACAGAATCACGATCGCTTCTTCGTGATCTGTAATAACAGTATAAGACTAAAATTTCCGTAATGTGGTTAAAAAGTGAGCTATATTTGTAATGATTCGTTATAACATGCTATCGCATGCCAAGAATTACTTACATAGCAGTCCTTTCACAACATTTAGCCTTGCTGTCGTAAGTTCAGACAATGGAAATGTAACTTGGTTCAAAAAAATAATAATACTTGATGAATCTTTTCAGATTTACGTGGTCTATTAGCATTCATCCCCTTACAAAAGGAAGACTAAACCGAGATGTCTCAGGCACCCAAAAAAGTCCTTTTTCTGTGTACCGGTAACTCTTGTCGAAGCCAAATGGCCGAAGCCTGGGTAAATACGATCAGAAATAAAGAGTGGCAAGCATACTCTGCAGGCATAGAAACCCACGGTATGAACCCTAATGCTGTTTCAGTGATGGGGGAACTTGGGGTAGATATGAGCAAACATTATTCTAAGCATATTGAAGAGCTCGAAGCGCAACAGTTCGATTTGATCGTGACAGTTTGCGGTCATGCTGCTGAACATTGCCCAAACTTATCGGAGTTCAAAGAGATTAAGCATGTTCCTTTTGATGACCCGCCATCGTTAGCGAAACTAGCTGCTAATCAGGAAGATGAGTTGGAGAGTTATAGGCGTGTGCGAGATGAAATCAGGGCTTTTGTTGAGTCGTCTAGCTTTTCTAGCTAAAGCGGCTTGAGATACCTTGATCTTTGCTCCATGCAGTCCTATTATGCGCGCTTTTTAATCAATACTAAGCTTCTTTAATAAACTGCATTTGCACTGACGTAACAAGGCTCAACATAATGACCGAAGAACATCAGGATTCCGCACAGACGGACGAAACTGACTCAAAAGAGACGAATACCAAAGGTCCTAAAATTGAAGTGGCTAACCTCAAGAAAAGGCCGATTAGAAGCTTCGTTGTTCGCAGTGGAAGGATGACCGCAGGCCAGCAAAGAGGCTTTGAAGAGTGTTGGTCAACGATGGGCTTGGAGTTAGCGAAAGCGCCTTCTGATGTTCGTGAGAGTTTTCCTCTTGCGCAACCTTTAGTGGTAGAAATTGGTTTTGGCATGGGTGCATCACTAAGTGAAATGGCTCATCAGGCGCCTAATGAGAACTATTTGGGGATTGAAGTTCATCGTCCCGGAGTTGGTGCGCTCCTAAATCAGGCGGGTGATCTAGGCTTGGAAAACTTACGAGTATTCTGCGCCGACGCCAACGAAGTGCTGGCACGGAATATTGCTGATGATTCCGTTAGTCGCCTACAGCTTTTCTTTCCCGACCCATGGCATAAAGCACGCCATAATAAACGTCGCCTTGTACAGAGCGAGTTTGCTGAGCGAATCAGGTCAAAGCTTGAAATCGGAGGTGTCTTCCATATGGCAACAGACTGGGAGCCTTACGCAGAACATATGATGGAAGTGATGGAAGCCGCGCCAGGCTATGAAAACGTGGCCGGAGCCGGGCAATACTCTGAACGCCCTGAAAACCGCCCCTTAACTAAGTTTGAAAAGCGCGGTCAGCGTTTAGGGCATGGTGTTTGGGATTTGCTCTACCGACGTATTGCTTAAATACATAGAGTCTTCATAAGAAGCAATAATAGCTAAAACAAGGTTTGTATGTATGTCAGGGCACGATAACTCGAAAAGCACTGAAGGTGTTGTTGCTGAGATAGCGCCAAAAGAGTGCCGTGAGAGTTTGAGAGCCGATATTGCCAACTGCGAGCTTATGGGTGAAACCCAGGATGCCAAGAAAATATTGCTTTATCATCACCGCCAATCTTCGGTGCTAATGAATGAAATTGGCCGTTTGCGAGAAGAGTCCTTCCGCTTGGTGGGCGAAGGAACAGGGCGTGAACGTGATCTCGATGAGTACGATGCCCACTATATGCACATCGTCCTTTGGGATGAAGAGCAAGGTGAGGTGGTCGGCGCGTATCGCCTAAGAGGTACTGATCAGCTCGATGTACAGGAAGATTCTGATCGGCTGATTGTTAATTCTCCTCTTTATACTGCGAGCTTATTCGACTACTTACCAGCATCGCGTAGCATTCTAGAGCATGGGTTGGAGCTGGGCCGAAGTTTTGTTCAGCCACAATACTGGGGTTCCAAAAGCCTGGAATATTTGTGGTATGGCATCGCAGCCTTTCTTAGGCTACACCCTCAATACCGTTACTTGTTCGGCGCAGTAAGTATTAGCAATACCTTATCTGCACCAGCTAAAGACTTACTTATCTATTTTTATCAGCACTACTATGGAACTGAGACAAAGTATCTAGTCTGTCATCACCCATACCAGCTAAGTGAGGCTTCAAAAAAGCACCTAGATCAATTGTTTGAAGGTTTAGATCTAAAGGAAGGCTTCATTAAGCTCAAGAAACAGCTAAGGTATCTTGGCTTCGCTGTTCCTGTTTTATACAAACAGTATGCAGAATTGTCAGAACCAGGCGGGACGCGCTTTTTAGGCTTCAATATCGACCCGGACTTTAGTGATTGCGTTGACGGCTTTGTCGTGGTCGATATTGATCAAATGTCAGGACAAAAACGAAAACGCTATGGTTTGCTGACGCATCGGCTTGTTTCATCTTAGTATTATTGTTTGTTTGGGTCTCATTGCTCAGCACTTAAGACGCTCAACGAGCTTGCTTAGATAAGGACAAAACAGTCAGTTTGAGCAATAGTTCAATGCTCGCAACCACCTAAAGACCTTTTTAGGTCTCGATATATCTGGCTACAGACCTTTTAAGTATGCGGAGATCTTCATTGACTCTTCTACACTCATATTCTCGAAAGTCGTCATCTTACTAGCATCACTTCCCACCCTAACTTTATGAGATACCTGCCAAGCACTTAGTTTAGTGCCCTTATTAGGCGGAACAGCCCTTAGAAATTTTCCTAAGCCTGTTGAGTTATGACACTCAGAGCAATGGTGTTCGAATAGGTCTTTTCCTGACGCTAGGTCTGGGTGGTTATGCTGGTCATTGCCACACCCAACTAAGAAGATACATAACAAGGTGATTGTATAAACGATAGGCATATTTAATATCCTTTCATGTTCTAAACCGGACAATTAACGTATTGAATTAGCAAATAATTCCTTGTACTGATCCATTTAAGCATTACAAAAATAAATAGCTATACTTAATTCTGTCTATATAAATTTAACCAAACCTAATCTCACCTATAATTATATCAATCACTAAATAATGTTCAAAAATAAAGCTAAGGCTGACTAATGACCAATATCTCGCAGTACTTACAGTACATGATTAAAAAGCAAGCCTCGGATTTGTTTTTTAGCGCGGGCTTTCCTGTCTTAGTAAAAATACAAGGTGTTTGTAGTGCGATTAATAAAGACACGGCTTTAACATCAGCCCAAACCAAAGAGCTTGCTTATTCTCTGATGAATGATCAGCAAATTAAGAATTTTGATGAGAATCTGAGCACTAGCGTTGGTATTTCCGTTCCTAACTTGGGGCGATTTCGCCTGAGTGTTTTTAGGCAACGCGGTTCTGTTGCGATGGTGATTCGTTGTATTAAAACCTCACCGCCAACTCTAGAAGAGCTAAGGTTACCAGAAGATCTGGGTGAGTTTATGTTTGAGAAACGCGGGCTGGTTCTGGTTGCTGGCGCCACCGGCTCAGGTAAATCTTCAACGCTAGCAGCAATGATCGATTTTCGAAACAAGCATTCAACAGGACATATTCTGACTATAGAAGACCCAATTGAATACTTATTCTCTTACAAAAAATCAATTGTTAATCAACGGGAAATCTCGATCGATGCCAAGAGTTATTCAGATGCTTTGAAAAGTGCAATGCGTGAAGCTCCAGATGTAATCATGATTGGGGAGATAAGAGATACCGACACAATGAAACAGGCGATCGTATATTCTGAAACAGGTCATTTATGTTTAGCCACTATTCATGCCAGCAATGCCGTTGAAACATTGGATCGAGTTATTAACTTTTTCCCTCCAGATGACCGGGGACAAATATTGATTGATCTATCAAGAAACCTTCATTCTGTTGTTTGCCAGCGACTTGTAAAAAGTAAGGATGGTTCATTAACTCCAGCATTAGAAATATTGCGAAATTCTCCTTACTTTGGTGAGTTGATTCAGAAAGGAAAAATTGGAGAGTTAACTGAAGCATTTGAGAGAGACATGGATCAAAATGTTGTTACTTTCGATGAATCTCTAATTAAACTCTATAAAGAAGGGAAAATCTCAGCGGAAGAAGCTATTAACAACGCAGATTCGAAACATAATGTCCAAGTGAAAATCCGCCTTAAAGACGACCCCAGTGCGGCCTCTGAAGGTTGGCAAATAAAAAGCTAATGTGCAAATGTCGGTATCATGCCAAATCATTTCTTACTGGAAAATAGATCTTTTTACCTTCTTTCTGAATTATTAGGACGAGTTTATTGAAAACAAATATTCGAAGCCGGATTATTATAGCCGTTGTTGTGTGTCTTGTATTAATTTCCGCGACACTAGCCTACGTTTTATTTGAGCAATCTAGGATAGATAAGAAGTTTTTGTTGGTAGACAAAATTATTAGCCATACTGGAATAGTCGATCAAGCACAAACTGTGTTTGTATCCCTATTAGCCGAACAACGGGCTTCTATTCGAGTCAAAAAAGAAGGTTCACAGTTCAGCAATCTTATTGACGAGCTAAACGCTCTCTTGCAAACAATTGAGCATAAACCCATATTAGCTGAAAAAGAACAATTTCTGTTGAAACGAGTTAGAAGTGACATTGCTCGCTTATCTAGCCTGAGCTCGAACCTATTAGTTTTAGCGGGTTCTACCGAAACTAGCGGGAAAAACAGCTTGTTGAGTGAGTTCGATGCATTAGGCCAGAAAATCATAACACAGCTAGACCAGATTCATATTTTTCTTGACCATGAATTAGAAAAAGCTTTTCATGAAGCATCTGAGATGCGTTATGGCGCACAAAAAAGCGTTGTCATTAGCGGCACGCTTCTCGTCTTTTTCCTTGTCTTTTTTAGCTTCCAGCTAGTTCGTTCGATTACACGTCCCATTAACGACCTGGTTAAGGCGACTCAGAGGCTTAAAAGCTCAGAATGGGATTATCGAGTCAATTTAGATACCGGGGACGAATTGGAGGAACTTGCTGACAGTTTCAACAGCATGGCTGAACAGCTTTCCCATCAACACCTAAGCCTCAAAGACCAACTGGATAGACACAGTATTCAGCTAAAGGAACGTTCTTTAGACCTTGAGATACTTTTATTGGCAAGCGCTGAACTCTCGTCCGAGTTAGATATTGAGCAGTTGCTAAAGCTTATGGCGCAGAAACTAACAAGTACACTGAAAGTAACCTATTGCCGTATTGCTCTAAAAGATAGTGAGCATGCAGGCCCTGTAATTCGCGCAGCCTATCCCATCAGGATGCTAGATTGGGAGCCTGGCATTGGAAACGAGTTAGACGTAAAATATTGTCCTGACTTACAGAAGGCTTTTGACACTGGACGATACGTATCAGTTTCTAATACAGAAATGTTTGATCGGAGACATAAAGTTGAGTTGGAACAAATTTTCACTTCTGAAACACATTCCGGTTTAATCTTTCCCTTAGTTATTAAAGGACGCTCAGAGGGTGCTATTATTTTGGGTGAGTCAAGAGTGTGGGACCGGGAACCTTTTTCTCAAGAAAAAATCGCCCTCTGCCAGACGCTAATCAACCAGTCTGTTATAGCGATCGAAAATGCAGAAAACTATGTGTCTTTGCATTCAATGTTTTTGGATACAACCTCTGCCTTGAGTTCTGCAATTGATGCTAAGTCTCACTGGACTAAGGGGCATTCGGAGCGCATGACAGCTCTGGCATTACGTATTGGACGGAAATTATCACTTGATTCCGAATCATTAAACCTTCTCAAGGTGGGCTGCATTCTCCATGATATTGGGAAAATCGGTACCTATGAGCAGATTCTAAACAAGGCTGAGCCACTTACGGATAGTGAATTTGAAATCATTCGTCAACATCCAGTAAAGGGGGAGCTTATTCTTAAACCAATCCATAAGTTTAAAGCGATTCTACCTATAGTAAGAAGTCATCATGAAAAATATGATGGAACAGGCTACCCAGATGGATTAAAGGGCGAAGATATTCCGATTCTCGCCCGTATTGCAGCGCTCGCAGATACATACGATGCGATGACCGCTGATAGACCTTATAGAAAGGGTTGTAGCCGCTTAGAAGCTATTGCTGAAATTAAGCGCTGCTCAGGGACGCAGTTTGACCCAAGTATTGCTGGCGTATTTATTGAGATATTGAAAGATGAGTATTCATAGTTAAAAACATGTTCTTCTATCCTTACCAATCAAGCCGTGCTGGAAACACAAGTATCTAAAACTTAATGCTGACTTACACGCGCACAGTTAGAACGACTCTAGTTTCTCAAGTGCGTATTCCGCGCGAACCTGATCGCTCGTTGCGATTCAAAGTGATCACCTGTTGCGACGGAACGTGATCACTCATTGCGATTCAAAATGACTCACTTTTAGCTGTTATCGCAAACGGTGATCGAGTAATCGCAACGACTGATCACCATCAATCACAAACTCCTTCCATGCATTGAAACTCAATTTGTCGAGCACGTTATTCTTAGCGCTTTTAAGCCGAGAGTACGATGCCAAACAAGAGATTAGCAATGCGACACATTAAAGATATTCTCCGCCTCAAACTCGAGGCAAAACTGAGTCATCGAAATATTGCCCGCAGCTTAGGAATCGGCGTAGGCACTGTTTCCACTTATGGAAAAAGAGCGGTTGATGTTGGGCTAACCTGGCCACTTCCAATAGAGATGACTGACAATGAACTAGAACGTTTATTATTCCCCGACGCCAAGATCAATACGCGCCATGGTCGGGTTATGCCTGATTGCGCTGCCATTCACCAAGAACTCAAGCGCAAAGGCGTTACCAAGCAATTGTTGTGGGAGGAATATAAGCAAATACATGGCGACGCGGGCTATCAGTATTCGCAATATTGCGGCTACTATCGTGAATGGCGTTCTAAGCAAAAGCGCTCCATGCGCCAGATTCACCTTGCCGGTGAAAAAATGTTTGTGGATTACAGCGGGGCCACGGTACCTATCGTTAACCCGGATACTGGCGAGATCCGTTCAGCTGAGATCTTTGTAGCCATACTTGGCGCGAGTAACTACACCTTCGCAATGGCGTCATGGACGCAACGCAAAGCCGACTGGATTAACGCACATGTGAAAGCCTTTGAGTTCTTTGGCGGCGTACCGGAGATCGTTGTGCCTGACCAGTTACGCAGTGCTGTCAGCAAGCCAGGTCGTTATGACCCCGGTATCAATGTGAGCTACCAGCACATGGCATCACATTATAAAACGGCGATCATTCCCGCTAGGCCACTCAAGCCCAAGGATAAAGCAAAAGCAGAAAACGCGGTATTGATCGTGCAGCGCTGGATACTGGCTCGACTACGACATCAAACCTTCTTCACGCTGGCAGATCTAAATCAGACTATTAAGGTCTTGCTAGATGACCTTAACCGCCGTGCCTTTAAGAAACTACCGGGTTCCCGCTTAAGTCAATTTGAAGCCTTGGATAAGCCAGCGCTTAAATCGCTTCCCGCGAAGCATTATGAGTATGTCGAGTTCAAACTTGCACGCGTTAATATCGACTACCACATAGAGTTCGACAAGCATTATTACTCAGTACCTCATCATCTGGTGAAGTCTCAAGTAGAAGCCCAAGCAAGCCAAGATAGCGTTGCTATTTTCTTCAAAGGAAAACAGGTTGCACGACATGCTAGGAGCTTGCGCCAAGGGGGTTTTACCACCAATGCTCACCACATGCCTGAGCCCCATCGAAAGCACCAAGCCTGGACGCCGGAGAGACTGATCTCTTGGGGCGCTCGAATCGGGCCTGCAACGCAATCCATCGTACTAAACCTACTCGAACAAAAGAAGGTACCCGAACAAGCTTATCGAGTCTGCTTGGGTTTACTGAATCTGGCAAAACAATACACACCAGAAAGATTAGAAGCCGCTTGCTTACGGGCTCAGCATATCAATGCCCGACGACTGGCAAATATTAAGTCCATATTAGAAAGCAATATGGATCAACTGCCACTTCCATTATCACCTCAGACTTCGCCATCACCTCAAACAGAGACTCATCGTAACGTGCGCGGCGCTGATTACTACCACTAAAAACCCACCCCAAAACCAATAGGAAAAAACATGTTAGAAACACAAAGCTTACAGCAACTTCGACAGCTCAAGTTAACCGGTTTAGCCGAAGCACTAGAGATGCAGTTTAATCAACCCAATACCTATGAAGAGCTTAGCTTCGCCGAACGAATTAACCTAGCAGTACAACAAGAAGTGACTTACCGGCACGACAAACGCTTACAACGATTGCTCAAGGCTGCTCGCTTCAAGGTCACCGCTAGAATGGAAGATATCGACTACAGCCACCCACGTGGCTTAAAGCAAAGTACAGTCGCGGGCTTGCAAAGCAATACCTGGATAAGCAAAGGGCAAAATCTGGTAATGACGGGACCAACAGGCTGCGGAAAAACCTATCTTGCTTGTGCATTAGGACATCATGCCTGTCTGCACGGTTATCAAGTACGATACTTCAGAGCCTCGCGGTTGTTCGAGCAGCTGACCATCTCACACGGCGATGGTAGCTACCTAAGACTCTTAAACCAAATAGCCAAGGCTGATGTTCTAATTATCGATGACTGGGGCTTGGAGGCTTTAACACAGCCTCAAAAAAATGATCTACTCGAAATTATGGAAGATCGCCACAACAGTAAATCGACCATAGTGACTAGCCAATTACCGATGACGAAGTGGCATAAATTTATCGACGATCCGACCTTGGCTGACGCCATATTAGACCGGCTACTGCATAACGCTCACAAACTTAACTTAAAAGGAGAATCGATGAGAAAAGTACTAACTTCGTTGACTGAAGATGATCACTTGAAGTAAAAAGACAACTCACGATGCATGGATGGGAAACAAGTGATCACGTTCAGCGCAACGGCTGATCAGTTTTAGCGGAATACGCATCAAGTACAAGGTCTCTTAAACGCTTGTCGCCACTCGCTAGATAAAGCGCTCGCTGGTACATGCTTTTTGCTTTGTCATCTCCTCCCATTAAACGATATAAATCACCGTACTTGATAAATACCTCTGGGTTGTTTGGGGCGACCCGTATGGCTTGTTCGTATATTCGTTGGGCGCGTAGCCATTGTTGAGAGTTTTTTGCTTTTTCGGCTTTAGCAAGTAGAACGCTTAATATATTGCTTTCTACCTTGTTTATTTCTTTTACTTCTACATCTTGATTTTTGGCTGCATCACTATCGACAGTTATGCTTTTTTCCTCTGGTGTTACAGCTTTATTAAGTATGCTGTGAGGCTTGGATGTGATCGGTGAGTCGGCCTTTGAACTCGGTGTTACGGGGACAATGTTAGGCTTAGTCTGTGTGTTGAGTGAAGAACAAGCGCTCAGTAGGAGAACTGTACTGAGCACTAAAGCCAGAGGAGATGCCTTTAATAAATAACTGAGGCCTTCTAAAACCATGATTTTAACCACCCTTTCACCGATGAATAACCATTTTTACATGCTTGATATTCAGATGTATCTGGTTCACCCCAGACAGGAAGGTCTATAGCGCCCTTGCATCGTTCATCGGTGAGGTGAGCCGTGTTTTGATCAAACCAATGGTACTGGATGTTAGCAGGAGCTTCCATACTCAAGGGATATTGAGGGATGCGGCGAATAAAGTCGCTCCATAGCTGCAGGGCACCGCTGCTGCCGGTTAGGTGTGTTTCTTTATTGTCATCGCGGCCGAGCCAAAAGGTTGCTAGGTAATCTCCCGAGTAGCCTGAGAACCAACTATCCCGATTATCGTTAGTGGTGCCGGTTTTACCCGCAACCACCAGTTGCTCTGGTAGTTGTTTGTATGCAGAGCGCCCGGTGCCGGTTTGCATGGTCTTTACTAGTGCTTCTTGTAATAAATAAATCGCCTCGGGTGCAACTACTTGACTAAGCTTGAAAGGGTAGCGGGTTAAAGTTTCACCTTGTGCGTTGGTGACCTCGCGAATTCCTCTTAAGGGCATGTTGAAGCCATTACTGGCGATAGTTTGGTAGAGCTGCGTCACTTCAAGCGGTGACAATGATTGAGATCCTAGGAATAGAGAAGGGTAGGGCGTGAGCTCTCTTTTGACACCTAAACGCCTGAGCATGTCATGCACTGTGTCAATTCCTAGCTCTAAACCTAAGCGGGCACTTGCCAGATTGTAGGATTTAGCAAGCGCTAGATATAAGGGGACTTCTCCATGGCTTTCGTGATCAAAGTTCTGCGGCGCCCAGATTTGCCCATCTTCAAACTCTATTTTGAATGCCTGATCTGATACCAGCGTGCTGAGTTGATATTGTGAGGGTTTTTCCAGTGCGCTAAGGAATATTGACGGTTTAATGAGCGAGCCGATAGGTCTTCTTGCATCAAGAGCACGGTTAAAACCGCGGTATCGTGCTTTTCTGTCCCCAGCCATGGCGAGTATTTCCCCGGTGCCGGTTGCGGTGACCACGGCGCCTACTTGAAGCGTTCCTGTCTGTTTCCCTGATTCGAGTGTTGGAAGTTTGCTGGCGATTGTATTCTCTAGCTGGTGCTGGAGCTGGGGGTCTAGACTGGTATATATCTTTAGCCCTTCAGTGCGTAGGTCGTCTTCATGGTAATCTTTTCCCAGCTGACGCTTTACCATGTCCATAAATGCCGGGTAGGGATTAGTCTGTAGAGTCGGCTTATCGATAACGTTTAATGTGTGAGTGATCGCCTCTTGATAGCGTTGATCGTCAAGGAGGTTCTCCTTGTTCAGAAGAGACAAAACCAGGTTGCGTCGTTTTAGTGCTCGTTCAGGAAAACGGCGAGGATTATAATAGGACGGGCCTTTGATCATGGCGACAAGTAGAGCGTGTTCGGAGATAGAGCAGGCACGTAAATCCTTGCCAAAGTAGTAGAGGCTGGCCGCTGCAAACCCGTGGATAGCGAGTGAGCCAGATTGACCGAGAAAGACATCATTCATGTAAGTTTCTAGGATGGACTGCTTGTCATAATGGGCTTCCAGCATCAGAGACATCAGTGCTTCATTTACCTTTCGGCTAAGTGATCGCTCTCGACTGAGATAAAAATTCTTGACCAATTGTTGGGTAAGCGTGCTGCCACCTTGAACAACTCTGCCCGCTTTCAGGTTTGCCCATGCAGCACGCGCTATGGATAGCGGTGAAATGCCTAAATGATGTTTAAAGTCACGATCTTCAGTGACAAGAAGGCTGGCAATGAGTTGGTCGGGTATGTCTTCGTAGGGTAGTAGGATTCTTTCTTCTTTAGTGCGGGGATAAATGCCGCCCACTTTTAAAGGCTCTAGTGTATAGAGCGCTTGATGACTACCCAGGCCTTGCAGCTGGGTGACGATATCGTTTTCTATATGAAAACGAAAGTGACTACTCTCTTGATAACCTTCAAGTGTTTGATGAGCAGGTACCTTTAGTTCAACAACTTGATGGGTGCTTGATAGGTGACGAATGGAGTAGCTGCGTTCGGATTTAGGTTCCGAACGGGCTTGATAACCTAGCATATTGAGTTCATCAAGCAGATTGTTGGCGTTTAGCGCCTTATCGTTATAAATTTCGAGGGTGCGGGCAAATACTTGAGCTGGAAGCGCCCACCGCTTGCCTTCAAACTTATATCTGACCTGAGCATCGAGATATATGCACCAGGCAAAGAGCAGTAAGGCCAAAACACTTAGTATCTTCAAGCTAGTTGGGCGAAGAAGGAGAGGGCGCTTGTGCCTGAAATTGGCGGAGTTAGTCATTTCGCGTCAAGTACTTATTGTTGCAGAAGCTGCTAGGGGCTGAAAGAGCTAGTGTATCAGAGCCAAGCGGAATGTGTGAGGCTTAATACGATAAGACTAAAAGTGCGTCTGAGGCTTACTTTGGATCGACGAAAGCTTTTTCGAAACATAAGTGTAAGCGTGTTCAAATTCTTGCTTTGAGAAGTTTTGATGCTTTACTTTCTTGAGTTCTAGGTCAGTCAGTGTGAGGTGAAGTGTGGGGGTGACTTGAACTTTGTTAAGGCATTGTTTTACACAATGCAAAGCACAGCCATCTAGGGCCAGGATCGGTCGCTCTGATTTCGCTTGTCTAACTAATGATTTAACCTGTCCGCCAACGCCTGCTATACAAGACATTTCAGCTTGTCCTAGACGGTTCAATTCTAGGGCTAATTGATTGGTAAGCTGGGCGACATTAGAGCAGCCAGAGCATGAGTACACGATAGGCTGCTGTTCTCTATGATTCATCTTTTACTATCAATATCAGTGAGTGCCAGAACTGTTAGGCGCGAGCAAAGAGTAGATTGTTTTCAATCGAGATATGACTTTGCAAATCTTCGATAAATTCAGAAATTAAGGCATAAAGCCTTGTCCAGGTATTACAAGCGTCTTCTGGTAATGTCAGCTGGTTCGTTAGCTCTGATAGCTGGGAGATTGCACCAGCATGTTCATCGTGCTCATGACGCATCACCGAGATAGGGCCCTGAGCCATTGCTCCCATTCCTTGTTCCAGCATAGGGAAGAGGATGTTTTCTTCCTTAAACATATGTTGTTCGAGCTCTATCTTCATTGTTTGCAGGTGATTAGATAGGCCATGAGGACACTCTGGGTGTTCACCGTGTACAGATTCAACTCGAGCAGCCTTTTCATTTAGTTCGCTAAGCTGTTGTCGATGGACTTCATGGTAGCGCTGCAAGATATGAGCAATTAGTTCAGGGTTTGATAGAGATTCTAGAGGCTCAAGGGTGCTATTGCCGTCTGTTAAAGTTTGATCGGGCATACTTCCTCCACTTCATAAGAACGGGGTGGGCAACTATAGTATCGGAATTCTTTTCAGGGCGAGCTTTTATCTTAAGAACATTGCCGAGCCGAAGCTATACAACCTAGTTGATATAAGAGGGATAAAAGGGGGTAGAGCAGATAGAAAAATAATAGGCTGCTCAGGAGGGGCTCCTGAGCAGTTAGCAGCGCTTATTCAGCGGCTTCAGGGCATTCTATTGAGCCTGCTTCGCGCATGTCGCCAAGTGGCACGTTAAGGTTGGTATCGCTATCGCGTTTTGCTGAGCCGTGATAGATTGCCCTGCACTCACCAGGTGAAGACAATTTGCAGTTTTCTAAAGCTGCCTGAGAGGCTTGTTCCTCTGTTTCATAAGGGCCATGAAATTGGCGGTTTTCGAGGTAGAAATATCCTTTTTCTATGTTTTCATCGACCACGATTACTTCATCGATTTCTTGTGCTACAGACATAGTTTCTCTCCCGTATATTAAACACTATTCAATTCTTACTGAGGCCAAACTTAGTGTTTAGACCTTACTAAATGCTGTTTCTTTTCTACTGTGTTAGCAGTTAACCAGCGGTGTCGAATAGTGACTTTTATAATTATTATCGTTGCTAGTTCAAAATTTATAAGACGAAATCACCTATGTCTTTAGAAGAAAAACAAGCCTTCATAGACTATTAAGCCCGGTAATGTCCCGGGCTTATTCGCTTCGTCTTAGTTCGGTGTTGCTCGATTAATGATCGAGTAACAATCAATATCGCCTGGTAGGGTACCATAAACCCAACCTTTGTTGTCACTTTTTAGTCTGGCGAGGCAAAACGCATTGGCGATTTCTTCATTTCCATATTGGAGTAGGCTTGCCCCTTGGAAGCAAAGTGCCATCTTTTCAACGATTCCTCTGGAGCGGTATTCTATATCCTTCTGATTAGAGAATTCTTGATGAAGATCATTTAGGGCTTCATCCATCAGTGAATGCTTACCTTCTACAGTATGCAATTCGGTCAGGAAGGCTTGTAGAGATTCAGGATTACGACGCGTGGCGCGAAGCATGTCCAGGCACTGGACGTTGCCACTACCTTCCCAAATGCTATTTACAGGAGACTCTCTGAATAGTCGGGGCATAATACTATCTTCCATTACGCCACTACCGCCAATGCACTCCATTGCTTCATAGGCGTGGCCGGGGGCCCGCTTGCAGATCCAGTATTTGCCGATAGCAGTTCCCATGCGCACTAAATGTTTTTCCTGCTCGTGTTCACTGCTTAAGTCGAGTGCCCTCGCCATGCGCATGCTTAAAGCCGTAGCTGCTTCGTGCTCAATAATCAGGTCGGCGAGTACATTTTGCATGAGTGGTTGTTTATCGAGTGTATTGCCAAACACCTTGCGTTGGCGGCAGTGATGAGTGATTTGGGAGATTGCCTGGCGCATCATGCCCGAGGTGCCAATCATGCAGTCAAAGCGGGTCATGGCAACCATCTCTAAAATTACCGATACACCTCGACCTTCTTCGCCGATCATCCACCCCATTGCTCCGCGTAGCTCAGTCTCACTGGAAGCATTGGAGACGTTCCCCATTTTATTTTTCAGGCGTTGTACTTGCATCGGATTCTTGCTGCCATCGGGTCGCCAGCGTGGCACCAAGAAGCAAGAAACACCCGAACTAGTTTGGGCGAGTACTAAAAATGCGTCTGACATGGGGGCTGACACAAAATATTTGTGCCCGATTAGTTCGTAAACCTGTCCGGGTCCCTGGGCACCCATTGCAAAGGCGCGCGTACTGTTTTGTCTAACATCGGAACCACCTTGTTTCTCGGTCATTGCCATACCTATTGTGAGGCCTGCCTTTTCTTCATGGCTGACATTTCGGTAGTCATATTCTCGATGCATAACTTTGGGGGCCCATATGTCATAGATATCTGGCTGCCTTTTTAGTGTCGGAATAGCGGCAGAAGTCATAGTTATAGGGCAGCCATGACCTGCTTCAACCTGGCTCATCATATAGCTCTTGGCGGCACGTGCGACATGAGCGCCTGGGCCAGGTTTAGTCCAATGGGAAGAGTGGATGCCTTCCTTAATTGAGAGCGCCATGAGTTGGTGGTAAGAAGGGTGGAAGCGTACCTCATCGATACGCTTACCATGGCGGTTGTGAGTAAAGAATACCGGTTTATTCTCGTTCGCCTGAAAGCCCCATTCAAGCACTTCGGCTGACCCGGTGACCCTGCCAAAACGTGAAAGATCCTCGCTGTAAGCTTGTCCTTGATGAGCTTTGACTGCATCTTTGAGTGCGGCATCTTCTTCATAGGCATTGTAGTTTTCCAATGCTTCGGGTTGATTCTCGACAGTGTGAGTTTCTGGCCAATAGGCGTTGCTCGGCTTGAAAGATTCAGAAGAGGTCATGGTCGCTTACTCCGTACCTTTAGATAAAGTGAACTTGCATTCATTTGTTTGTGCTATTGAATCACGCGATGCTTCAATAGTCAATTCTGCGCATTTAGGATAAAATTCAAGGACCCAGTTCTAAGAGCTCTTCATAAGCTCGTGTGAAGAGAAAAACTAAAGAGTATTCCATGGCATATCGCCCGACAGAAAAAACTGAAGCCAGAAAGAAAGCACAGCGCAAACTGCTCTTGGATACTGCTTTGCAGTTAGTCGCTTCGGGAGGTTTTCAGTCTTTAACCATTGCTTTGTTGGCTGAAAGGGCAGATGTTGCGACCGGTACTGTATATAAGTACTTCGCATCGAAAGCAGAACTGTGCGCAGAAGTGTTTCGGGTGGCCACTGAAAAAGAAGTCAGGAATGTACAGCTAGCAGCTTTTCCTCAGGTGGAAGATGAACTCGAAGGTCAGCAAGAAGGCGAGGCATTGAGCTGTGAGCAACGTCTGAAAATGGCGTTAGAGATTTTCTCTAGAAGAGCTTTAGAAGGGCGTGGTCTGGCTTATGCCTTGATAGCCGAACCGGTAGACTCAAAGGTTCAGCAAGAGCGCTTAAAATATCGACGAGCCTATGCCGAGATATTTGAGGCCTTGGTGACAGAGGGAGTCGAAAAAAATGAGTTTGCACCCCAGAATGCGTTGATATCTGCTGGTGCGATGGTTGGTGCATTGGCAGAAACATTACTTGGCTCTATCGCCAGTGCCCAACAAACGCCTGGCGAATTCAAGCCCGAAGAATGGATTGAAGAAATATTGAGCTTTTGCCTTTCAGGTGTTCGTCGCGCCTAAGCGCTTTTGAGCCTGAAAGGTTTGAACATTTAAGAGATGAGCCTCAGCTTCTAGCGCCTACGACGTAGGCTTTCTTTTTCCTTCGTACGCTGGTCAAGTCTGGCCATAATTTCTGCCATTTCTTTTGCTTCTGCAGCCGCTTTGGCAGCCTGTGCAGCTTCGCGTTCCATTTTCTCTTTGGCGATGGCTTCTTTAATTCGCTTTTCCTTGGCAGCTGAGCCAACACGTCCTTCTGGTAGTTTGTCTTTAGCTGGGCTGGTTTTAGCTTTGTTGGTCTTTAATCTGGTATTGCTAGTTTTGCTTGCAGTGGATGTTTTGGTTTTCGGCGCACTCGTTTTAGTGCTGCTACCTGCGCGGTTTTGCCGACGCTTCATCTCGATATTCATCATGACCGCTTTCATATCGTCAAAGTCTTTGGTTGAATCAGACTTTCGCAATTCGACGACTTCTGCTTTCTTTTCTTCTTTCTTGACTGTTTCTGCTTGGGCAGCAAGATAAGCTTTTACATCGATGCTGGTGACAGGGCCGTGTTCTTTTTTTGTGCTACGATTTTGGCTAATGCTGCTCTTGTCTTCAGGCGTATTGCTGGCGGCCTTAGCCGCGGGGCTTTGTTTATGGATTGATGTTACCTTACTCGTCGCCTTTGCTTCTTGTATTGCTTTGGGCTCGCTATGTACTTCTTGATTAACCTTATTTACCGTGGGGGCAGGTGCACGTCCGGTTTTGATAAGCTTGCCATTGAACTCGTCGCAGGCATCGCGAACCAGCTCTCGGGATTCAGCAGGGGAGTCAGCATAAGCCCAGGTTTCTACTGTAAAGTTATCAACACCGAATTCACGTACAGTGTCTAAGAACTCACCTGAACCACCTTCTTCTGCCTGAACGATCAGTCTGGCCCAATGTTCTTCCATACTATCTCTTGCACTGCCGACATAAACTTCGTTGTTGACTCTATTGGTGGCAGTAAAAACGATCATATAAGCGATACCTCTGTTATATAAATGTAGTAAGAAAATGGATCAATATAGAAAATGATGGAGGCGCGGAATTATAATGAAGAAAGAATTTTTCGGTAGAATTGACAAGGAAGTTTTTACATAATTTAGCAGATTTTTTTGCAAGTAATTGCTTGCAAATTTTGAGAGCCCTAGATTAGGGCTCTTAAGGTCTATAGGCTGATACCGATATTACTAATGCCTTCATCTTGAGCAAGCTCTCGAATGGCAAGAATCAGTTCTTCTCCAGGGTGGCTTGCAGATCTTAGTAGCTCGCTCAGTTCGGCTTGAAATGAAAACTCGCGTTCAATGAGCGGATGTGAATCGAATAACTTTATTAGCTGGTTTTCGCTCAGTGAGTCGCCTTCGGAAAACTCTATAAACTGAGTGATGGTTTCCAAGGACAGTTGGCTAACGCTCAATGCACGTGGTTTTTCATCGTTGATCCCAGCCAATAGAGCCTGTTCTAGAATGCTTAGGCAATCGTGAGTTGGCAGGGCACCATAATGTTCGCTCTGTTCGGTATCAGGCATGTTCGCCTGGGTCAGATCGAGGAGCTCTACAATACCTTCTTCGTCTTGCTCAATTATGAGCATGTTCCAGGCGCTGTCGATGTCTGCAAGCTTGAGTGGAGAGTCTGAAGGGCTGTCAGACTCGATACTGTCAAGATATAGGAGGGCGTTGGGAAGGGCGCGTTCCGCTATTGCAAGCATAAATGCCCGTTCACGCCAGCCTCTAAGAGAGTTGAGAGATTTTTGAAACTTCAATCGGTTCATTGTGCCTAGCCTGCAGGTAGTTGGTATAAGCTTACGAGTATGTCGCTGCTCTATGTAAAGTGTTGATTAGCGTTTGGGTGCACTGAGAAAGAGACTCACCAGCCACAACAA
>NZ_LWFE01001113.1:0-922 GCF_001635675.1 Oleiphilus sp. HI0061
ACCAGTTCCAAAACCAGGCTGATGACCGCTTCTTTAACCCGAATACGGCTTATATCATTCTAGCGCTAATCATCATGTTGATTGTTTATGCTGGCTGGTACTTATACCGCGAATCTCAAAATCGTCTGCAAATGACGGAAGAACAGAACGAACAGAACCAAAACGCAATCTTACGTTTACTTGATGAACTTGCCGACCTTGCTGATGGTGACCTGACAACAGAAGCAACAGTAACCGAGGATTTCACGGGTGCAATTGCTGACTCGATTAACTTCGCGATCGACCAAATGCGTGGCTTGGTAAAAGCTATTCGTGATACCGCCTTACAGGTTGCTTCATCAGCCCAGGAAACACAGGGCACAGCGATGCAGCTGGCTGAATCTTCAGAGCATCAGGCGCAAGAAATTGCGGGTGCTTCTGCCGCGGTTAACGAAATGGCGGTGTCTATCGACCAAGTATCATCTAACGCTGCAGAGTCTACTTCGGTTGCGGAAAGATCGGTAACCATCGCGAAGAAAGGTGCTGAAGTGGTACAAAATACCATCCACGGCATGGACACTATTCGTGAGCAGATTCAAGAAACATCAAAACGTATCAAACGCTTGGGTGAATCATCTCAGGAAATCGGGGATATCGTATCCTTGATCAACGACATTGCCGACCAGACCAACATTCTATCTTTGAACGCTGCGATTCAGGCATCGATGGCTGGGGATGCAGGTCGAGGCTTCGCGGTTGTTGCCGACGAAGTACAGAGACTGGCGGAACGTTCTTCTGCTGCAACCAAGCAGATTGAAGCACTGGTTAAAACCACTCAGACAGATACCAACGAAGCGGTAATCTCGATGGAACACACCACGGCAGAAGTGGTACGAGGAGCTCGACTTGCACAAGATGCGGGTGTTGCCCTAGAAGAAATCGA
>NZ_LWFE01001114.1:0-5427 GCF_001635675.1 Oleiphilus sp. HI0061
TTTCTTTTTGATCAAGGTGTTTCCGGGCCTGACGTAATTCGAGAACTAAACCAGGACTTGGATGGCCAAACAGTTTTTATTGATGGCCTAGATGAAGATGAAGCCTTATTAGAACTGCTATTCGAGACTTATAATAACGAACTAGGCTTTGAAATAGCTTCAATCACCCAGCTCTTTAGCTCTCACCCACTAGAAACGCTGCTAGCGAAACGAAATGACCTGGCTATCGAGAACCAGCTTGATATTGACTCAATTGAAGACAATGTTCGCGCACTGCTTCACCTAAGCAAAGAAATCCTAACTTAGCATCTAGAATTTCTCAGGTTCAATTCACAACAACGCTCAGCAAACCCAATATTATGTTTTACTTCAATAAATTGTGNATCGTATCGAAGCACATTTGGTAATATCGTGGCACCATATTGCATTCCGTAATTCAATACCTCAATGCAAGCTATCAACCGTAGCAAAACCGGATCTACAAATGGATCAACTAAAATTAAGGATGCCCAGCAACATGGTTTGCAAACGCTTCGCACTCGCCCTAGTTTCAATTCTGCTATCTATTTCTACTTTGACTCAAGCCAACGATGATAACGGTTTTTTTAGCAACCCTGGCCCTAAGTCCGAAAGAAACTACTTATCTGTCGGTCTTTCTTTGAACGAATTCAACAGGCTCAACCTTAATCTCGTCCTCTCTGACAGCGTATCTTACGAAGATAGAACTGAAGGCTCTCCGGTTTTATCATTCAGCGGCCTTACTGCACAAACCTACGGCCTTAGCGTTATTTATGGTAGCTACCTAGATGACACTTTCAAAGCAGAGTTTCGTTACGGCAAGGGAATCAAAGAAGACACGCTTAAAGGAGCAAAGGATGTCAACCTAGATCATTGGATTGCGACATATATGGGAGCCGAGCAAGAGATTACAGATTATTTTAATGCTTACGCACTACTTGGACTATCTTACTACCGAGCAGATGTAACGCGTCATGAAGTTATTAGAACCGTCTCGGAAAGTGCTATTTCTAACGCGGAATCAGCGGTTCAACCCAGCCCATTCGTGGCCGAGTCACATTTATTTAAAACGAACTTCAGTTTAAGCTGGATTATCGGAGGAGACTATAAGCTGAGTGATCAGTGGTATTTATCCTTTGAATACGGTCGTTTGCTCAAGGACACTGATACGAATATCGAAATAGATCAGTACAGTACCTACCTAAAGTTTGAATTCTAAGGATAAGCCCACTACTCAAACCGACTAAGCAAATTTCCTAGCCGCGCTCTATTTTCCAGCATTGGTGAATATGACTATTGCGCTCAAAATCTTTATCCACTGACATTTTGGTAAAGTCTGTGACCTTATAGTTTGCGCTCAAGCCTGGATCAAGCTTAAACCTTCGCAGGTTATTCGAGAAAACCAGCACCCCCTTTTCAGACAGCAAGCTCATACACTG
Organism: Oleiphilus sp. HI0061; assembly: GCF_001635675.1. Classification (NCBI taxonomy): domain Bacteria; kingdom Pseudomonadati; phylum Pseudomonadota; class Gammaproteobacteria; order Oceanospirillales; family Oleiphilaceae; genus Oleiphilus; species Oleiphilus sp. HI0061. The sequence goes on from NZ_LWFE01001114.1 coordinate 1,458, forward strand.
CTCTATGAGTACGACATGATCACGCTGAATATCCAGCACCCCCTGCATTCGTTTAGAATTAGAGAAGCTCGGTGGATCTAGAAAAATCAGATCAAAACTGGCTTTTTGTTCCTGTTGTGACTTTAGCCACTCAATACAATCTGCCTGAACTACTTTATTGTCACGAAGCGCTAGCCTATTGAGCGCCAGATTTCCCTCGAACCAATTCAAGTAGGTCTTTGACATATCAACGCTCAAGGTTGATTTCGCACCACCAAGTGCGGCATAAACACTCACCGCACCTGTATAACAAAATAAATTTAAAAAGCGTTTATCTCTGGCATTATCATAGACCCACTTTCTAATGGGACGATGATCGAGAAACAACCCGGTATCCAAGTAGTCCTTTAGGTTTACCTTGAATCGCGCACCACTCTCACTTACTGTAAAAAAGTCTTTTTGAGATGCTTCTTTTTCGTACTGTTTAGTACCTTTTTGTATCGAACGAACTTTTAAAGCAATTCGCTTCGTCGGTATCGTTGCACCATTAAAACTAAACTCGCTTAATACCTTAAGCCCCTCTCTTAGCCTTTCTCGGCTAGCTTTCTCATCAATAGACTTTGGCGCTTGATATTCCTGGACATGAAGCCATGTAGTTTGATCAATGCTTTGGTACATATCGACTGCGAGCGCAAATTCCGGCATATCAGCATCGTACAAGCGATAGCAGCTAATCTCATTTTTCTTAGCCCACTTACCGAGGGTCTTAAAATTCTTCTTAAGGCGGTTAGCGAACATTTCAGCACGCTGTGGATTCGATATCTTCCAGTTGCTAGATGAATGTTCTAATTTAGAGGAGCTCGCAGCATCTTTGTAGCGATTATCCTTATCAAGACTAAATAAGATGAGTTGACTTTCGATAGCGCCATTAAAGAGTTTATACTGTTTATATGAACGCCAGCATATGGCCTTACCTAAATCTGCATTTCCTGTAAATACGCCGGCACTCCATCCAAGCAAGTCTCGCTCAAATAGCTCACCCAACACACCATACAGCGTTTTAAGGAGGTTAATCTCGCCCAAGCGCTCTCCATAAGGAGGGTTCGTTAGCAACAACCCCGCCTGATCATGTTCAGCAAGGGTAAAATCTTCTAGTGAGCGTTTCTCCACATGAATAATCTTATCAAAGCCTGCCTTTCTAACATTATCCCAAGCTTTCGCCACAACTCTAGAATCCTGATCAAAACCAGTAATACGCCCCTGATATGAACCTAAGCCTTTTTCGAATGAATCTAAAGCAGCCTGACGAAGCGCACTCCATAATCGCTCATCATGACCTTTCCAACACTCAAACCCCCAGCGCTCGCGAGCAAGTCCTGGCGCTTTATTGGTAGCAAGCATTGCCGCTTCAATAAGCAAAGTGCCAGAGCCACACATTGGATCAATAAAACTAGCGCTGTCGTTGTAACGCTTAGGCCAGCCACTCAGCAAAAGCAATCCGGCGGCAAGGTTTTCTTTGAGTGGCGCAGCACCGGTAACAGAACGATAGCCGCGTTTGTGGAGACTTTCACCTGACAAGTCGAGGCTTACGTTAATTTTCCCTTTTGCCAACCTGGCTGATATACGGATATCAGGCTCGGCTCGACTAACTGAGGGCCGGTCCCCAACAAGGTCACGAAACTTATCAACAATTGCATCTTTTACTCGCAAAGCACCAAAGGTAGTGTTGTTGACATGTTCATTTTGCCCAGAGAAATCGACCGCAAAACTAGCCGTACAATCGAAATATCGACTCCAGTCTATAGAATAAGCTGCGTCATAAATTTGATCAGCCGTTTCCGCTTTATGTGAACAAAGCTCAAGTAAAACCCGATTTGCAACTCGCGACCAAAGTAATACACGATACAACAAAGATTTATCTAATTCGGCACTCACGCCAGCAGGCGTTGACTTTGTCTGCTCGACTCCAAAACTATTGAGTTCTTGCTCAAGAACGTAATTTAGCCCTCGGGGGCACGTTATAAAAACATTATATGAGTCGTTATTTCGCATGTGTTACCAAATTAATACAAACTGAAATTAAGAAATAATCGCGCATTCGAACACGTTACACCCTATAAAACAAGCTATTACGGAAGCTTATACTAAAGCTATATATAAATAGTGTTTTATAGAAAGAATTAGTCATGTACTTTAGACAGAAATTTAGCTTAACTAAAAGTCCGGCCCAGTAAAGACAAGCAAAGCTTATTGCCGCCGGCAAAACACTATAACAATTCATTTGCACTCAATAGGAGTTGAATTACCTTTAAGCTTCGTAACCCCTTCGGGTACAACGTTGCTGCGCTACTTATAAATAACAATGTTTAAAGCATGTTCATGAGGTTCATAACGAATGAAAAGACAAAAGCGTGATATTGATCAAAGAGCATTTAAAAAAGGTTATCAAGCAGGCATTACAGGAAAATCAAAATCTCTCTGCCCTAATTCTACTACCACCGCAAAGCAAAACTGGCTAAGTGGCTGGCGTGAAGGTAGAGGCGACAACTGGGACGGTCTAGTTGGAGTATCCGGTATTCACAAACTCCCCGGGATCACAACATAGCAAAAATTGAAATTGAAAAGGCCCACATCAGGGCCTTTTTTTATGCTTAACGCATCGACTTAATCGCTAAGGCAGCATCTCTTATTAAAGCAGGCCCCTTATAAATGAAACCTGTATAGATCTGTACCAGGCTTGCCCCGGCATTAATCTTATCCACCGCATCTTGACCGCACATAACCCCCCCCACGCCAATAATAGGCAGACTCTCTCCAAGTTCGGCTTTCAGCTGAGAGATCACCTCGGTCGATCGCGTCGTTAACGGAGCACCACTCAAACCACCTGCCTCGTGCGCATGGGGGTAGCCCTGAACAGCCTCTCTAGCCAATGTAGTATTGCCCGCAATTACACCATCCAGTTCACGCGCTTTTAGCGACTGCGCAACCATCACAAGCTCTTCGTTAGTCATATCAGGAGCAATTTTGATTGCAGTGGGGACATAACGGCCATGCTTCTCTGCCAGTTTAGCCTGCTCTTCCTTAATCGCGTCAAGCAAAGAGTTCAGAGACTCACCAAATTGAAGGGTACGCAAGCCGGGCGTATTGGGCGACGAAACATTTACAGTTATATAGGTAGCACGAGAATAAACCGCGTTAAGGCATTTTATATAATCTGAATTCGCATCCTCAACAGCCGTATCAAAATTCTTCCCAATATTAATTCCAATAGGATTTTTGTACTGACTCGCTGCAACCTGCTGCAACAGGTGCTCAACCCCTTCATTATTGAAGCCCATTCGATTAATAATTGCCTGGTTCTCTTTCAGGCGAAATAAACGAGGTTTGGGATTTCCCGGTTGTGGTCGAGGAGTGATTGTACCCACCTCGACAAAACCAAAGCCCATTCGGCCCAGCGCATCAATGTGATCGGCATTTTTATCCAAACCTGCTGCGAGACCGACTCGGTTTGGGAACTGTACCCCCATCACTTCGACTGGGTCAGAAACCACATCTGGCAAAAATGGTGAAATCAACCCCAAACGATTGAACGCGCTCATCCAATCCAACGAAAGCTCATGAGCTGTCTCAGGCGGCAGTGTAAATAATAAGTTTCGTAAAAGTGAATAAGACATATACAGACCCGACTTTAAAAAATATTAACAAGTGCATTTTATAGACAAACATAATCGGCGTTCATTATATACACTTGTTCACAGGTAAACGAAAAGAAAATACTGGCAAGTCCATTCGGCAAAAAAAGACAAGCAAAAAAATTGCATTTTTTACTATTTTTTTTGCTAATTTCCGCCTCTAGCATGTTGACTTTCAAAGCGACTTAAATTCAATCCCCGTTAAGACAAAAGCATTATTACGCTTTTGACATTTATCCACCAATTCTGTGGATAACTTTGTTGAAAACTTAAGTAAAGACGGTCAAACCCCGCTAGAA
>NZ_LWFE01001115.1:0-6379 GCF_001635675.1 Oleiphilus sp. HI0061
CGACTACATAAGCTCTAAGCGAGACCTTGTACTGATAAAGCTTCTAATTCTGACTTTCATATTGACGGTACTATCCGGCTTCTTAATTTCTTATAGCTTCGCATTAAAAAGTACATTTATCGCTGTAAGCTTTATGGTAATGACCGGCTTTTACCTTGGTGTGAAATACTGGCTAAAAGGGATTAAAACTGCTCGTTATTTTGCTTTGGCCTGGTTTAGCTATTTAGGTGCGGTCATTATTTTCCTATTAGAAAATAACCGAATTATAGAACCAAATATTTTCAATGAAAACGCATTATCCCTTGGCACTCTAATCGAGCTGACACTTCTCTCTATCGCATTCGCTGACAGGTTAAATTATGAAAAAGACTTGCGAGTTGAAGCTCAAGATGCACTACTCGATGCGCAAATCAAAATGAATCAGGATTTAGATAAAATCGTTAAATCACGCACCGAAGCGCTCGAAGAAGCGAATACGCAGCTTAAGGAACTAAGCGTAACTGACGGCCTTACTAGTCTAAAGAATCGCTACTATTTCGATAAGACCTTTAAGAAAGAAATTCACCGTGCTGCGAGGGACAGCCTCAGCTTTTCAGTTATTATGATCGATATAGATCACTTTAAGGTCCTTAATGATAAATACGGACATTTGTATGGTGACTACTGTCTAACTCGCTCTGCCGAGCTGATAAAAGCAGTTATCCATCGACCTTCGGATACCGTCGCACGCTATGGCGGTGAAGAAATAGCAGTGCTTCTACCCAATACGACATTAGACGGTGCTATGCGACTTGCCGAGCGCATACGTGAGCAGTTCAAAGAAAACGAGTTTTTGGATTCGGGCATTTCAACCTTTTTAACTGTGAGCATTGGTGTATCCAACGCCACCCCTACTACAGACACAATCAAGCACGCGATTAAACTATTGGATATTGCCGATCAATGCCTGTATAAAGCAAAGGAAGCTGGGCGCGATCGAGTAATAGGCCAGAAATGCTATTTCGAGTAATACAGTGCCACTTTATCGTGGCCACTCACTGAAACACTCTCGCACTAATTCGACAAACGCCTCCTCACAAACACTAGCCATATTAAAATGAGAGTTTAAGGAATTATGTTCACAGGCATCGTTCAAGGTAAAGCAAGCATTCTTGAAATTTCAGGTACAGACAATCTAAAAACATTAAAAATAGGTTTTCCTGATGGCGCATTGAAAAACATAAGTAAAGGCGCAAGTATTGCAATTAACGGCACTTGTCTGACCGCTACCGCCTTTGATCTTGAGCAAAACTGGGCGAACTTCGACGTAATGCTCGAGACACTTAAACTAACAAACCTTGGCTCGCTACAAGAAAGCGACCAAGTTAACTTTGAGCGAGCCGCGGCTATTGGTGATGAGATAGGCGGCCATCTAATGTCTGGGCATATCCATTGCAGCGTTGAAATATGTAAAATTGACTCAGCTAACGATGTCCATACAGTTTATTTCACAACACCCGAAAATCTCCAAAAATACCTCCTACCTAAAGGCTTTGCCGGATTAAATGGCTGCAGTCTAACACTAGGCGAAGTATCTAATGAGTCCTTTAGCGTTCATCTAATACCTGAAACACTAGAGGTAACAACCTTTGGTGAACTCAAGGTAGATGATGCAGTGAACCTAGAAATTGACCCTCAAACTCAGACCATCGTTGATACCGTGGAGCGATTCATGAGCACAAAAAAGCCAGCTTAAATGCTGGCTTTAGGTCTAATCGTATCAAGCAAATATTCTAATGTGCCGAAATGACGAGTGAAGTATCCGAGATATGGAAATCAGTAAAGTAGACAGAACCGATGCTTTGACCTGTATCTCCGAAAGAGACATGGGGTAGATCCCAATCCCACGCAACGTTTATATCGTAGATTGCTTGGCCATCAACATGAATCAAAGCATCCCCATCTTTATGGATGATGTGTTGCGCTGCAGCCAACTTACTTTGAACACTTGCAAAGCCAAAACTACCAAGCGTATCATTCCCACGTTCATTATGAATTCTCATATCACGCAGTGTTAAATAAGGGTTTGTTACTGAGCGAGGTATGATTGTATTGGTCGCATTGTTCGTACTATCAATATCCAAATCTTCTACACGAAATTTCGCATCGATCCCCAGATATGAATCAGCTAGCAATATATTTCTTGGCTTACCATTCGAAGAATTGCCGGTCGTATCATGAAAGTCATTTCCTTGGTTTTTAATAACTATATCTAAATAACCTAGGTAAGCTTCCACTGAGAAATTCTTGCTTAAGGCAGTCTCAACACTGCCGTCTGAAGCACGTATACCAAACTCGGCTTCCTGAATATGTAGATCAACAGCATTTTTATAATTATCAAGATTTGATGCGTGCGTAGACGGTGGAGGTGGAGTATTGCCAGTGAGGACGGCATCACTGAACCCAAGGTCTTGTGACGTAACGTGAATAAGCACATCGCCATCGCCGTACTGCTTCCCAAACCCACCAGCACCATCAGCATACTCATTGATAGCCCAGGCAACATCAGTTTCACTCGTATCAAAAAAACCAGCAGTGGCCAGGAGCGCAACATCGGAAAACCCTGTTGCCAATGTTTCGTTACCATCTGTCACGTCAATTTTTGCGCGAAGGTTGTCTACTAAGCCGCCACCGATTCCAGTCAAGGAGTAATCTTTCGTATACATAGAACCAGCATCTACATATTCGAACTCGCCGATATGTACCCTTGTTTCTATATCAATAGTCAAACCAGCTTTACCCGTAACGTTAGATAATGAGCTATCGTCAAGGAATTGTAACTCAGCAAACGCGCACGGCGACGTAAGGCCCACCACTAAAGCACAGCTTTTAGCAGCTACAGGAATTTGCTTGAATATATTCTTGTTATTTTTGGCTATTACAGCCCTACCCGTCTTCATGAGTACTCCTGAGGGTTAGGTGGAATCTCCACCTATTCAGTATTCCTTGTGCTCAAGTCGATAAGCTATAGTAATATTTATAAGCCGACCAACAGTCACATATATATGTAAAATATCACATACCGTTACATGCACCAATGGTTTATGCTTTAGAAGCAGGGCAAGTAATAGTCAATAAAACATATTTGTGAGCCAGTTCAAATTTTAGTATGAACATTCTAATTCTAAGAAGTATTATCTAACCCAATGAACGCAATTCATTTTTTCAGGTTTTTATCGCTAGCGTAAAGCTAGAGTGGACTCGCCCTTGCAATGCAAGGGCTTTTTTTTGCTTATAAATAATTCAAGCTTCAGCGAAAGGCCTTATACACACGAAACTTAGTGGTTTCAGCCAATACATCGCAGCGCCCCATGCTCGCCTCAATAATCGATGCATATTTAAGAAAAGAATTCGCAACTAAAAGAAAAGGTGCGTGCTTTGTCAATTTATCTTTGGCACCTTTAATAAACCCCTCAGTAGTTGTGTATTCAGTATCTACACCTTGATGGAATGGCGGGTTCGTCACTAAGGCGTTAACCCTACCTTTTACCTCAGCCCAGCCATCACTGGGGTAAATATCTACATCTATGTTATTTAGCCGCGCAGTTTCTTCAGCGCACTTTAGGGCCAACAAATTAATATCAACCATTTCCAGCTTAATACCTGGATTGAGCAGTTTTGTATAACACCCTAGTACGCCACTACCACAACCAAAGTCCAATACTCGCCCCTCTAGACGGGTAAACATATTCGCCAGTAGTAGCTCAGTACCCTCATCGAGCTCACCGATACTAAACACACCTGGTATAGCAGCCACTTTTAAGGATATGTCATTCACCTCAACATCAAATGATGTCATCCAATCTTTTAAGCTAAACGGCTCGACTTTTTGATCTAGGCTTGCATGCCACAATTGACAGTGTTTAGCTGAATCAATCTTGCTAGCATCACTGCTATATGAGCTTAACTTCTTAGCCGCACTAGCAATTCCGGCTTTTTTCTCACCCACGAGATAGATATCACCACCTTGACACAACAGAGGCGTAACATAGGCCAAGATAAGGTCCAACTCTGCCTTTGCTTTTGGGATGTGAATGATCACCGCATCACAAGCCTCAAGACCTTCATTACCCAAACTAAATAAGACTTTGTTACCAAGAGAGTTTTTTAAAGACCGATATACTCGATAATCAAAGGTAATTACCTTTTCAGGATTTAAATACTCAAGAGGATCACCAGGGGGTGGACCAAAAATAATCAACTTTCTGCACTGGGAAAACTGTTCTGAATTGCGTTCAATAACCTTTGATCTTACGTGCATCTAATCACTCTCGTCTTTAATATGGGATTGATCCACTTCAAATGGCATTTTATCTCTCTCCAACTCAATGGAACTAAAGTGAAACCGTAAGTGGCTGTATCGCTCGGCGATAATCGTATTTTTTGGGACGTCAAAGCGCTTTACGGCTCGAATTGCACGAACAACCGAGTCATCCAAAGCAGGGAGACCACTCTGCAAGAAGATAAATACATCAACGACATTTCCGTATTCGTCCAGCTCTAGCTTTGCAACACCTCTATGCATTTGCCTACCTTTGTATGGATTATTCCATTTTTCGTTAACCTGCTTATTCATTCTTTCAAGAAATTTATTAACCATACGCAGTTCTTCACTTTCTTGTTCGCTATATGGTTGTTCAACAGTTACGTTCTCAAGTTCATCTTCACCGAGCAAGCTGATATTCCCAACAACATGAGTGTCTGGGTTTCCTTGACTCTTTTCCTCTAAAAGAACGGTATCAGCCTCATATTCACCATATACATCTTCCATATACGAAGGAATAATGGAGCTCTCCTCTACATTGTTACGCTCATCCATGTCATTCAGCTGTGAAGATTGTTCAGCCACTTTATTAACACCTTTAGTACTCGTATCTAACAGATTCCGGCTTATTGACTCAGTTTCATCTGTTTGGTTCTGTGTTTTTTTCTCAGAGGCCGCCAGATCATCTGAAGGGTCAGGCAACTGACTCCATTTCTCAGGCTCCTCATTTAAAATACTTTTATTCGCTAGCTGCTCTCCGCGCTCGACCCCGCCATCACCAAAAAACACCTCTTTGGCCTCTCGATTTGTTTGATTACTGGACGAAAACTCCTGTGCATTATGCACCGGAGAAAAATAATCCGAATCCTGATTCGGTTCTGGCTCTGGCTCTGGTTCTGGCTCTGGTTCTGGTTCTGGTTCTGGTTCTGGTTCTGGTTCTGGTCCTGGTTCTGGTTCTGGTTCTGGTCCTGGTTCTTCTAAGTGATGTTTTATCAATTTAATTTGGACGACAGACGTTTCTTCGACTTCATTCTCACTATGTTGCGTTCGCCACACATAAAAGATTAAAGCGAGCAAATGTATGATAATACTTACAGCAAGTAGAACACCAAAACGCCAACGATCTTTTATCTTGTCCACACCCAAAACGAAGATACCTAACGCTTAAAACTAGTTAGCAAAATCAGACTCACCGTAATAGAGCAAACCCTTTCGATATAAAAAATAGTTTCTAACCTTTGGATCGATTGGTGGCGCAAGTCTCCCAGTTTTTAATAAAGCTTCCATAAATGCCTTATCTAGATCTTCACTTCCAGAACGCTGTTTAAATACAACATTATAAAAATAGCCTTCACTGTCCTGTAAATATGTAATTTGACCGTAATAGGTTTTACCAACATCTCTGTAACTTCTTTTCGGTCTTACCAGGTTGCTTTCAATTTTTTTAAAGCCTTGCTTCAAATAGTCACTCGCAATGAGCTTATGCCTAGGTGACATTGATTGTTCAATCTGCTTAGCTTTGACGGCTCCATACTTATATAAAACCTCACCCTCTTTAGTCAGTACGAAGTTTTGCCTAAGCGTTTTCTTATCTATTAGATATTCTGAACCCGGTATGCCATCTACAAGTCTTTGACGCGGCTTAATAGTCTTTAAATTCGAAGCCTGACCGGAACCTTTGTGGCTGGAAGCACCACCCGATTTCTCTGCTTTGGCCTTCTCTGCTTTGGCCTTCTCTGCTTTGGCCTTCTCTGCTTTGGCCTTCTCTGCTTTAGCTTTCTCTGCTTTAGCTTTCTCTGCTTTAGCTTTCTCTGCTTTAGCCTTCTCTGCTTTAGCCTTCTCTGCTTTGGCTTTTTCTGCTTTAGCCTTCTCAGCTTTAGCCTTCTCAGCTTTAGCCTTCTCAGCTTTAGCCTTCTCAGCTTTAGCCTTCTCTGCTTTGGCTTTCTCTGCTTTAGCTTTCTCTGCTTTAGCTTTCTCTGCTTTAGCTTTCTCTNCTTTAGCTTTCTCTGCTTTAGCTTTCTCTGCTTTAGCTTTCTCTGCTTTAGCTTTCTCTGCTTTAGCTTTCTCTTCTGTTAA
>NZ_LWFE01001116.1:0-15445 GCF_001635675.1 Oleiphilus sp. HI0061
TGAACGCACAAATCCACTCCAAATAAAGGTGAGAGCGATTAATGCACACTGAACAAGGCTAAGTTCTGACATTATCTTTAATCAGAGTCCTTATTACGTTTTTCCTTTGCCTCTTCTTCAGCCTGGCGCTTGGCTTCAATCATGGCGCGGAACTCAGCAAGTTCTCGTTCCATCATTTCTGGAGTCTCGAGGCAAATCTGGCCTAGCTTGCCTGAACGTAATTCATTTAGAACAATGGTTGCTGCTTGATATAAGTCGACAATAGCACCCGCCCTTAGGCAGCCCCGTTTACTACCGATAAGTTTTAATAACTCCAACTTATCTTGCTGAAGATCAAAGGTAGAGAAGTCGAGCTTGAAGCGAGTTGCCAAGGCTTCTGGGTAATGGTTTGCCAAATGCTCCAGGGCAAAAATAGCGACGGATTCATATTCCATTGCGGTGTCTTTAACCGCGCCTGTTGCAGCTAAACGATAACCGCAGGTTTCGGGTTCGAGTTTTGGCCAGAGTACGCCTGGTGTATCCGAGAGAACGATACCGTTATCAAGATTAATCTTTTGCTGGCGTTTGGTGACCGCAGGTTCGTTGCCAACTTTTGCAATAGCTCTGCCAGCGATGGAATTAATCAGGGTAGATTTACCGACATTAGGGATGCCCATAATCATGGCGTTAATGGGTTTATCTGAATCTTGACGATGTGGTGCGAGTTTTCGACATAGGTTGGCGATAGCGCCTTTGTTGCTAAGCGTATTAGCACTAATCGCCAAGGTTTTAACTTGTGCATCTTTTTCGAAGTGTTCTTGCCAAGCTTTGATTACTTCTGGGTCAGCTAAATCAGACTTGTTGAGAATTTTAATGCAAGGCTTATCTTCTTTAAGTTGTCGAATCATTGGGTTGGAGCTACTGAATGGAATTCGAGCGTCCAGTATTTCTATCACCACATCTATTTGAGACATGACTTTCTTAATTTCTTTGCGGGCCTTGTGCATGTGGCCCGGAAACCACTGAATTGCCATCTACTTGTCCTGATTCTTAAGGGAGTCTGGACGAGTATCCAAACCTTGTTGTGAAAGGTCGTCCATATGCTGATTTTTGAGTTTGACGTAATTGCTTGCAGTGTACTTGAAAAAGGTTTTTTCCTTGTCACTGATGGGGCGGATCTTTTTTGCTGGGCTGCCACGATACATGTGGCCGGATTCCAGAACCTTACCTGGCGGGACAACGCTACCTGCCGCGAGAATAACCTCTTCTTCGATCACTGCGCCATCCATAACGATCGCTCCCATGCCCACTAACACTCGATCTTTTACAGTGCAGCCATGTAACAGTGCTTTATGGCCAACGGTAACGTCTGAACCAATGGTGAGTGGAAATCCATCTGGATTATAGGGGCCAGCATGTGTGATGTGTAACACTGAGCCATCCTGAATGCTGCTGCGTTCGCCAATTCGAATTCTATGCATATCGCCGCGAATCGCAACTAAAGGCCAGATCGAACTATCGGCGCCGATTTCAACATCACCAATGACAATGGCTGTTGGATCGACGAAAACTGATGAGTCTAGTTTTGGGGACAAGTCGAGATAGTTTCTCACGCAGCTCATAGGGCGATCCTCTTGTGATACATCTGGTGGTGTTATTGACTTAAGCATTTTTGTGGTCCAACTTAAGGGGCAGAGAATACCGAATATTAGCGATATTCACCAGTATCTAGCGCTATGCGAGCTAGTTGCTATAGTGAGATTAAGGGCTTTAAAAAATCACCAATGCCCCCATAAAGAATGAATTGTTACAAGCTGCTTAGCTCGCTTGCCTTAAAAACATACCAAATAGATAGAGTTAAAATTAATGAACCCATTGTTAGCTGATTCGCCACTACCGCTGTTTGAGCAGATTACATTAGAGCACTTTGAGCCCGCCTTAGATAAGGTGCTTGCTGACAACAGAGCTTTAGTCGAAAAGCTTGTGACGGATAAACAATATTCTTGGCAAGATTTTGCTTACCCGATAGAAAGTGCTGACGATCGTTTGAATAATGTCTGGTCGGTTATTTCCCATTATAACGCAGTACTAAACTCCGATGAGTTGAGAGAAATCTACAAGCGTCTTATCGCTAAATTGACAGAATACAGTACTGAAATGGGACAGAATAAAGACTTGTTTTTAGCTTATCAGGCCTTGGCTGATAGCGATGAATACGCAGGGCTGAGCCAAGCTCAAAAGCAGTCAATCAAACATACACTTCGTGGCTTCAAATTGTCGGGCGTGGCCTTGGAAGATGATGAAAAAGAAGCCTATTCGGCATTGAAGAAAGAGATGTCAGAGCTGACCAACAGCTTTTCAGAAAATGTCTTGGATGCGACTCAGTCTTGGACGCTCTATTTTGAAGACGTTGATTCACTTGCAGGTCTGCCAGAAAGTGCACTACAACTGCTCGAAAGCCAGGCAAGAGCTAAGGGGCATGAGAAGGGGTATCTGATTACCCTGGATATTCCTAGTTATTTGCCGGTTATGACTTACTGCGATGATGCCAATATCCGTGAGCAGCTGTATCAGGCTTGTTTGACTCGCGCTTCCGACCAAGGACCTGATGCGGGTAAGTGGGATAATAGTAACAATATCCAACGCATACTCACTTGCCGTCAGGCGCTTGCTAAGTTGCTGTCGTTTGACAATCATGCCGAGCGCTCCTTAGCGACTAAAATGGCAGACACGCCAGATGAAGTGATTGAGTTTTTAGAGCAGCTTGCAGGCAAGGCTATTGATTACGCAAAAAATGAAGTAGAAGAGCTTAAAGCCTATATGAAAGAAGAGTTCGGTGTGGCTGAACTGAATCCCTGGGATGTGGGCTATTATTCCGAAAAGCTTCGACAGGCTCGTTTTGATATTTCGCAAGAAGCGTTAAAGCCATACTTCCCAGCACCAGTGGTTCTGCAAGGCATGTTTGATGTGGTTCAGAAACTGTTTGGCATTGAAGTCAAAGAGCGCCCTGAGGTGAAAACCTTCCACCAAGATGCTCGCTATTACAGCATTTATAGCGAGGGTGAAGAAGTAGCTGGTTTCTATCTGGATATCTATGCCCGAAAAGACAAACGTGGTGGCGCCTGGATGGCAGACTGTCGTGCACGCAGACGTTTGGCCGATGGCTCTGTGCAAATGCCGGTAGCTTTCTTGGCGTGTAACTTTACACCGCCTGTTGCGGATGAGAGCGGTAATCTGGCAGATAGCTTGTTAACTCACAATGAAGTGACGACACTGTTCCATGAGTTCGGACATGGTTTGCACCATATGTTAACCAAAGTCGATGTTGCTGGGGTATCAGGTATTTCTGGGGTGCCTTGGGATGTGGTTGAACTGCCAAGTCAGTTTTTGGAAAACTGGTGCTGGCAGGAAGAATCGATAGCTATGATCAGTCGTCACTACCAAACAGGAGAAGCGCTGCCGAAGGATATGTTGGATAAGATGCTAGCAGCGAAATACTTTCAAAGTGGCATGATGATGATGCGCCAGCTTGAGTTTGCCTTGTTTGACTTCCTCTTGCATAGAGATTACTCAGAAGCAGATAACACCGATGTGCAAGCAGTGCTGGAGTCTGTTCGAGAGCGAGTTGCGGTAATTGATTCGCCAGAATATACGCGTTTTAGCCACTCCTTTAGCCATATATTTGCTGGTGGCTATTCGGCGGGTTATTACAGTTATAAGTGGGCAGAAGTCTTAGCAGCAGATGCGTTTTCCCGCTTTGAGGAAGAAGGTGTCTTTAACGTGCAAACGGGTAAAGACTATAAAGAAAAAGTGCTCGAAGTAGGTGGTTCAATTGAAGCGATTGATATGTTTACCAGCTTCCGCGGTCGTAAGCCAAGTGTTGAGCCATTGCTTAAGCAGGCGGGAATCAAGGTATGACGCAGAAGATAACCAAGCGCTTTATCGCAGGTGCCGTATGCCCTCGTTGCGGTGAGATGGACAAGTTAGTGACGTATTCATCTGATGAAGGCACCTTTAAAGAGTGTGTCGCCTGCGACTTTACTGAGAAGCAAATAGCACAAGTTGAAATGTCAGAGCTTGATACGCGGGTTAATCATATCCCCTCAGGCCCTGATGACGAGCAGGCTCAGATAGTCCAGATTGTTGAGCTTAAGCCGAAGTAATTGTTCGCTTGAGCTAGGCCACTAAACTTCAGATTGTCCCTCTAATATAGCGATTATATTGGATAAGGCTTCCCTCATATCAGCCATAGTTTGTGTGCGTTTGATAATGGTAGGAAGCTGATCTTCCAAATTAGTTAATTTCGGAGGGATACGTCGAATGCCTTCGGTAATAAATTCATAGGGATAATGGTGGTCTTGTATGCTGAGCTTATTAAGCTCGGCAATTTCCTGGGAAAACTGGCTAATAATGTCATAGATAATGTCTTTGTGTTCGAGTGAGGACGCCTCCCAGTAAGCCGCATCCAATAGCTCGTGAAACGCGAGAAACTCATTCATAACATTTGAAATGGCAGGTTTAGGCATGACCTTTGGCTCCTGAGAACATCAGTTTTGACATATTTGTATATAAGAAAGCCTAGCAGAAGAGGCTGTAAAGGTAAGGCAGGCAGTAATAAATTTGTCGGTCACTGTTTCATAAGTGCCCAGTTTTCTCGACCAATGATACTCTCGCTTACATAGTGAAAAGCTATGCGAGCACTTCTGTTCATTGAAACAAACGATTACGCAAGCTTACCCGATAATGTTAAGTCCTTCATATTGCTTAAACCTTAGCTGCCTATACTGATAGTTCTTTCAGGAATATAGAGGCTCAGACTATGAGAACATTGCGTTTGACCACGCTTGATAATCAGCGACAGCGTTTAGAGCGGGAAATAATAGAAACGAAGAAAAAGATTGTAGCAGCTAATGAGGGTGCGTTTCCTGACCTGGGTTTAGTTAAGCAATTGAGAGATTCTATTGAGCGAAATATGCAACTTATTTCAATGATTGATCAGCATCGACCCGCAAGAATCTCTAAGCTGAAAGCGAAGGTGATTTAGGGTAAGTGTAAAACTTACCCTGATTCACAAAAACAATTACTTTTGCTCACGAATAGCCGTTCCCTGAAAGATAAACAGCGGTGTGGGCGATGTGTAAATGACGTTGTCATCCTCGTCTAAGAGTGGCTCTCCATCTTCATCTGTCTGGGCAATATACTCATAGCCAGGGTCTTCATAACTGTTCGCGGGGACAGCGACGTTATTTTCCTGATCTTCTTCACTTTGCAGCTCAAAAAGGTCTTTCGAAACATTGTAACTTTCACAGCTCGTTGGATTGTAGATGAGTTGCTCGCGTGTCGGGTTGGGGTTGTCGTCGCCCTGAGGTATTTCTGTTTCTCTATCATCTTCTAAAGCTTTGTAGATGGCAGTACTGAACTTCGATACATAGACGCGAATTTCTGCATTAGGGTAGTCTACCTCTACTTTTAAGCGCTGCAAGTCTGTCAGCGCATCATTACTGCCATCGCCAATTGTGAATGAGTTGGAGATGACAGTATTGCGCTCGTCGGCTTCATCGTGCTCTGTTAGTGAGTCACCATCATCGTCAATAAGGTCGAAGCAAGCAGGGTGCTCGATTTCTTTGGTAATCGAGCCGTCAGGGCATGTGACGACATTTTCTTCATCATCATCGAGGCATGTTTGATTTAATAGGGCGTACCCCAGAGTGCCATATTTTGACTCCAGGTAGTCTTCGTCGACAGTAAGAATTTGGGGTGGTTCTTGATGGATTACCTTGATCTGCCTTACTTTCGCTTCACTGAATCCGGACTCTTTGAAATTTTCAGGAGCGATACGGTCCAGAGCGGCAAATTGAATTTCATCATCTGTTTCCACAGTCGGATCTTGGTCGAAAGCTATTAGAACAGTTTGATCAACCTTATTATCTATTTCGACAAAGGCTGAAGGGATGTAAGTCAGGTCCAATGAGGCGCTAAACTGATCTAGAATATTGAATGAGTCATCTTCACGGAGAAACTCTATCTGATCATTGCTGTAGGTGCAGTGTCCGTCATCGCTGCTGATTGCGGAGGACATTTGCTCCTTAGCTTCGACGAATGTTTGAACAAGTTTTTCGCTGTCGATGGCAGCAATAAGGCTTTCCATAAAATCTAGGGGATTGTTTGCTGATTCTACGGTTCCCTCGTCATTTAGTGTGTAGTTCATATCTGCGCTGATCTGTTGCAATATAAAGTCGCGGACGGCTTCCTCGTCAGCTGAAAGGTCAGATAAAATTGGGTTACCACTTGCGTCAATAGATTTAGATTGCAGGCCTTTAAAGCTATTAATGAAGTCCTCAAGGTAAAGTTTGTATTCGCTATTTTTTTCATTTGCGAGTACTTCGTAGCTTTGGTTTTGAACTATCTGCCTTGTTGGCAGATGGGCTTGGCATAGCTGCTCGGTTGTTTGGAAGGTCGGTGTACAGGCCGCGAGTACCGATAGTGCGGAAAGGCCTGTGAGCGTATTTCTTAATAATTTCATTTAAGCTTGGCTCCTAATTTCTGCCAGGTTTTATGAAGTATGTAAGCATCATTTGCAGCGCGGTGCCGAACAAGCTGTAGCTCATCTATAACGCCAGCTCTGATGTCCTGCCATCTATCGATTTGCTCTTCATCGAGAATTGATGAAAGGGAGTCTAGATGGAAGTTGGGTTTGCATTTTGCTGCTTTAAATAGGCGATGAAGCCAAAAACTATCGAAGGCCCAGGCATCGCAATATACATCCCCACTAAGTAGATCATTAAGTTCGCGCACAACTTGGCTAATCTCGGCCCCTTCTTGTTGAAGTTGGTCTTTACTGATTCCATGTATGCGCGCGGCTTTTTCTGACCAGTCTTTCCATAATACGTGCGGTTTGATCAGCCAGCTTCTGGTGCTGCCATCAGCCAGGCAAACACCTACTTCAATAGGGTAGCTGGATAGGAGGTCTAGGCTGGAAGCTTCGAAGTCAATAAAAACAGGGTTGTTGTCGCTAGGCATCTAAGGGTATTCGCGTGAGTAGGTAGTGGGTCGGCTGGTGAAATTGGACGCCGATATAATCCGGCCATATTAATCGTTAAGCAAAGGCTCTGCAATTACTGTACGAGTTTGGTGTGATCTTGACCATAAAAAATTGATTACCACTCGGTTAGTTTCTGTAGAAGTGGGAGTATTTTTATTGATTTGTGTCAATAAATTGGCGCAACTTATGTGTTGGGCCTTGAAAATGTCCAGGCGAGCCTTATCTATGTCATAACGAAGTTTACTGAACTTAGATACTATTGATTCCTTCGGGGGGATAACTTATGAGAATTGATCGTTTGACGAGCCGTTTGCAGGTTGCGATATCAGATGCGCAATCTATAGCCTTGGGAAAGGATCATCAGTTTATAGAGCCGGTGCATTTGATCCAGGTTCTAATTGACCAAAATGGCAGCGTATCCGCCTTATTGAGACAGCTTTCTGTAGATGTAAAACAATTTAGAACTGAGCTTGGTCGTCTGGTTGATGAATTACCGACCGTCGAAGGTGCAGACGGTGATGTGCATATGTCCAACGACCTGGGGCGAATGCTGAACATTGCTGATAAGTTAGCGCAGAAAAAAGGCGATCAGTTTATTTCAAGTGAGATGGTCTTACTTGCTGCGACTGGTGATAAAGGTGCTTTAGGCGCTTTGATGAAATCTTATAAGGTAGAAAAAGCTGCTTTAGAAGAAGCGATTGACCAGGTGAGAGGAGGTGATGGCGTGAATGATCAAGGGGCTGAGGAAAATAGAGAGGCATTAGATAAATTTACGGTTGATTTGACGGCTAGAGCCGTAGAAGGAAAACTGGACCCGGTTATTGGTCGTGATGATGAGATTCGTCGCACGGTGCAGGTTCTTCAACGTCGACGTAAGAATAACCCCGTTTTGATAGGTGAGCCGGGTGTCGGTAAAACAGCTATTGTCGAAGGTTTAGCTCAACGAATTGTAAACGGTGAAGTACCTGACGGCTTAAAAGATAAGAGAGTCTTGTCCTTGGATATGGGGGCATTGATTGCCGGGGCTAAGTTTCGAGGTGAATTTGAGGAGCGCTTGAAAGGTGTGCTTAATGAGCTGAGTAAGCAAGAAGGGCAGATAATCCTCTTTATCGATGAAATTCATACCATGGTTGGTGCTGGTAAGGCAGAGGGCTCAATGGATGCGGGGAATATGTTGAAGCCTGCACTTTCTCGAGGTGAGCTGCATTGTGTTGGCGCTACTACGCTTGATGAATATCGTGAATATATAGAGAAAGATGCTGCCTTGGAAAGGCGTTTCCAGAAAGTTCTAGTAGAGGAGCCGGTTGTTGAAGATACCATTGCTATTCTGCGCGGTTTGAAAGAGCGTTACGAAGTCCATCATGGGGTAGAAATTACCAATAGTGCAATTATCGCTGCAGCCAAGCTTTCTCATCGCTATATAGCTGATCGCCAATTACCGGATAAGGCGATAGATTTGGTTGACGAGGCAGCAAGCCAAATTCGAATGGAGATGGACTCAAAGCCAGAAGCTTTAGATCGCTTGGAGCGCCGTTTGATTCAAATGAAAATCGAGCGGGAGGCGCTTAAGAAGGAGCAGGATTCTTCATCTAAAAAGAGCCTTGTAGAGCTGAATGAGCAAATTTCTGAACTTGAAAAGGAATTTTCAGATCTGGAAGAAGTCTGGTTGGCAGAAAAGGCAGCTCTGCATGGTTCCCAGAAAGTTAAGAGTCAGTTAGAGCAGGCTAGGGTCGAATTGGAGAGTGCTCGTCGAGAGGGTGACTTGGCATTGATGTCGGAATTGCAGTACGGGAAGATTCCCGAATTGGAGCGCCAGTTGGATATGGCGAGCCAGGCTGAAATGATGGGTATGACCTTATTACGTAATCGAGTGACCGAAGAAGAGATAGCAGAAACAGTATCGAAGTGGACGGGTATTCCGGTCTCAAAAATGCTGGAGGGCGAAAAGGATAAGTTGTTGAGAATGGAAGGTTCTCTGCATGAGCGGGTAATTGGTCAATCTGAAGCAGTGCAAGCGGTATCCGATGCAGTACGTCGTTCTCGTGCGGGTTTGGCTGACCCTAATCGTCCAAACGGCTCCTTTCTATTTTTGGGGCCAACAGGTGTCGGTAAAACCGAACTTTGTAAAGCCTTGGCAAGCTTCCTCTTCGACACTGAAGATGCGATGGTTCGTATCGATATGTCCGAATTTATGGAAAAGCATTCGGTGGCTCGCCTAATTGGCGCTCCTCCTGGATATGTAGGTTATGAAGAAGGTGGCTATTTGACAGAGGCTGTCCGCAGGAGACCCTATTCGGTATTGCTATTGGATGAGGTGGAGAAGGCACACCCGGATGTGTTCAATATCTTGCTTCAGGTATTGGAAGATGGTCGTTTAACTGATGGTCAAGGTCGTACTGTCGATTTCAGGAATACGGTTATTATCATGACGTCTAATTTGGGTTCTGATGTTATCCAGGCTATGGGAATGGAAGGCGCGGGTTATGATCAGATAAAGAATGCTGTCATGGATTCTGTATCGGCTCATTTTAGGCCGGAGTTTATCAACCGCATTGACGAAGTAGTGGTCTTCCATGCTTTGGGAGCCCAGCAAATTCAGGGTATAGCGCAGATTCAATTGAAAGGCTTAAGTAAGCGTTTGTTAGAGCAAGATATTACCTTGGAGTTTGAGGCGGATGCTATGGCTAAGTTGGCCGAAGCCGGGTTTGATCCGGTTTATGGGGCAAGGCCTCTAAAGCGAGCTATACAGCGTTGGGTTGAGAATCCATTGGCTCAGAATTTGTTGGCAGGTGATTATGTATCGGGTGACACTATAGTAGCGAGAGCTGAAGCAGATGAAATAGTGTTTGAAAAAAGGTAGTAAGGCACCGAGCTTTTGGTATGGTCTAAAGGCTCGGTGTCCTCCGTATTGTATTATTGGCAGTAGTCTTCAATTTGTTTTTGGAAGTTTGCCTTCTTTTCGTTGATCTCTTCAGGGCTTAGGAAGCGGGTGACGCCTTCTTCAACAACCGTGATGCGGCTAGTTTCAGCAATAACTCTAAGGTTTTCTCTGATTGCTTTACATTTTTCTTCAATCTCAATTTTTCTAGCTTCTTCTTGAGCGATCCCTTGTCGAATTTGCATTTCTTTGGCTGTTTTTTCATCGATAGCTTTTGCTTGGTTTTGTGCGCTGGTGCGCTGTGATGCAGTGCTAGTTTTAATTTGAATGCTGGTCGACTCGGTATGGTTTGGTTTCTTGTCCGTATAGTGAGTGTTGCCGTTACTATCGACCCATTTATAGACTTCAGCCGAAGTTGCTATGGTTGTAGCACAGCTAATTAAAAGAAAAGCGCAAAGCTTTAAAGTGGTTGTGAATAATGCGCTGTTCAGTGTGAGTGTCATGGTTTCGATTTCCTGTCAGATCATAGAATTTTGGTCAATTGACATTCTAACTATAAACCATAGACGGTTTTTTGGACGAGAAAAGCCGAAAAAATACAAAACTGGGTCAAAAAAATGCAAATTATATTGACTCTAATGATTTAAGTGTCAGAATTACGGGTTGCTTTTTCTAGGGTTTTACAAGTGTCGTTTTTCAACGTTAATCGTTTGACGGTAATAGTATCCCCCAGCGTATTTGAGCTTCTTACTTTGCTTGATAGAAAATGTAAGAGGCAGTGGTAAAACAGGAGTCTAGCATGACATAAAAGTGCTGGACTTTATGGCGAAACTCTACGCCAAATTTACCATCAAAGTAACGCTAGATTGCATCCAGTGCACTTCCAAAAGAAGTGAGAGTTAACTCGGATTAAGCTTCCATAAACTATTTAACAGAAGGTAATTATCGTGGAGCTATTATCTGGCGCCGATATGATTGCTCGTTTTTTACAAGACGAGGGTGTCGAGTACATATACGGTTATCCTGGTGGTGCAGCGCTGCATATTTATGATGCGCTTTTCAGACAGGATAAAGTTGAACATATTTTGGTTCGTCATGAGCAGGCAGCTGTTCATATGGCGGATGGTTACGCGCGAGCGTCTGGTAAGGCGGGTGTCGTGCTCGTTACGTCTGGACCTGGTGCGACGAATACAATTACAGGTATTGCTACAGCCTTTATGGATTCTATTCCAATGGTTGTGCTTTGCGGGCAGGTGCCTTCAACCTTAATTGGTGAAGATGCTTTTCAGGAAACCGATATGATGGGCGTATCTCGTCCTGTTGTTAAGCATAATATGGCTGTAAGGCATGCCTCAGAAATACCAGAGGTCTTGAAAAAGGCTTTCTATATTGCGCAGTCGGGTCGTCCGGGGCCGGTTGTTGTGGATATTCCTAAGGATATGACGGCGCCAAATGAACGTTTTGAATACGTTTACCCCAAAAAGGTGAAGTTGCGTTCTTATACGCCGCCGGTAAGAGGGCATTCTGGTCAGATTAAGAAAGCGGTCGATATGTTATTGGCAGCTAAGCGTCCGGTAATCTATGCGGGTGGTGGTGTTATTCTGGGGCAAGCATCCAAGCAGTTGGTAGAGTTGGTTGAGCGCTTGAATTATCCAGTAACCACAACGCTAATGGGTTTGGGTGCATATCCTGGTACTGGTGAGCATTCTCTGGGAATGCTGGGGATGCATGGTACCTACGAAGCCAATGAGGCAATGCATAATTCCGACTTGGTTTTAGCGGTTGGTGCTCGATTTGATGATCGAGTGACGAATGGCACTGACAAGTTTTGCCCGGGGGCAAGAATTGTTCATATCGATATTGATCCGGCAAATATTGCAAAAACAGTTAAGGTTGATGTGCCAATCGTTGGGCCGGTGGGATCAGTGCTTAATGATATGTTGGCGATTCTGGAGGATGCAGAGGAAACGCCAGATCAAGAGGCTTTGGCTTCTTGGTGGAAGAGTATAGATGGCTGGCGTGCTCGTCACGGTGGTCGCTACGACCCTTCGACCGAGGAAAGCATTAAACCGCAACAAGCGATCGAGGCGATGTATAGAGCGACGAAAGGTGATGCTTACGTTTGTTCTGACGTGGGGCAGCACCAGATGTTTGCAGCTCAGTACTATAAATTTGATAAGCCAAATCGTTGGATTAACTCTGGTGGTTTAGGGACGATGGGTTTTGGTTTGCCAGCGGCAATGGGGATAAAGCTTCATTATCCTAATGAGGAGGTTGTCTGCGTAACGGGTGAAGGCAGTATTCAGATGAATATTCAGGAACTGTCGACCTGTAAGCAATATGACTTGCCGGTGAAGGTTTTAATACTGAACAATCAGGCTTTAGGGATGGTTAAGCAGTGGCAGGATATGAATTATGAATCGCGCCACTCTCATTCGTATATGGAGTCCTTGCCAGATTTTACTAAGTTGGTGGAATCATATGGTCATGTTGGTTTGACTGTCACTAAACTTAGCGAGCTGGATACGACGATGGAGAAGGCTTTTGCGATGAAAGATCGTTTGGTTTTCATCAACGTTTATGTTGATCCGAAAGAGCATGTTTATCCGATGCAAATTGCGCGCGGATCTATGAATGACATGTGGTTAAGCAAAACGGAGAGGACTTAAGCCATGCGTCGAATAATTTCAGTTTTGTTAGAGAATGAGCCGGGAGCTCTGTCGCGTGTTGTAGGGCTGTTTTCACAGCGAAATTATAATATCGAGACATTAACTGTTGCGCCGACGGATGATGGTACGCTGTCTCGTTTAACGGTTACAACTTCAGGCTCCGACAAGGTCATTGAGCAGATTACCAAGCAGCTAAACAAGTTGGTTGAAGTGGTGAAGCTGGTTGATCTGACGGAAGGTGCTCATATAGAGCGCGAGTTGATGTTGGTTAAGATTAAGGCAGCGGGCTCTCAAAGAGCAGAGATTAAGCGTTGTGTTGATATCTTTCGTGGTCAGATAGTGGATGTTACTAGTTCTGCCTATACGGTACAGATCACAGGTAATAGCGACAAGTTGGATGCATTTATTGCTTCGATAGCTGAAGGAAGTGTGCTCGAGGTGGTTCGTTCGGGTGTTTCAGGTATTGCGCGTGGCGAGAAAGTGCTAAGTCTATAGCGTGTTGTTTAGTAAAATTTTAATTAAGCGTCGATTTATTTCGACAAGAGAAAAGTAGAGGATTGTCATGCAGGTTTATTACGATAAAGATTGTGATCTATCGATCATTAAAGGTAAGAAAGTTTCAATTATTGGTTATGGTTCGCAAGGTCATGCTCATGCCTGTAACTTGAAAGATTCTGGTGTTGATGTAACGGTTGGTCTACGTGCAAATTCTTCTTCTGTAGCGAAAGCGGAAGCGCATGGTTTGACTGTTAAGCCGGTTGCTGAGGCTGTCTCTGGTGCTGATGTAGTAATGATTTTGACTCCAGATGAGTTTCAGTCTGTTTTGTACAAAGAAGAAATTGAGCCAAACATTAAGCAGGGTGCTACTCTAGCATTTGCTCATGGTTTTGCTATTCATTATAACCAGGTTGTGCCTCGTGCCGATCTTGATGTTATCATGATCGCTCCAAAAGCGCCGGGCCACACGGTTCGTTCAGAATTTGTGAAGGGCGGTGGTATTCCAGACTTAATCGCTATCTATCAGGATGCAACGGGTAAGGCTAAAGATGTTGCGCTATCTTACGCTTCAGGTGTAGGTGGTGGTCGTACGGGCATTATCGAAACAACTTTCAAAGATGAAACTGAAACTGACTTGTTCGGTGAGCAGGCTGTTCTTTGTGGTGGTGCTGTTGAGTTGGTTAAGATGGGTTTTGAAACGCTTACTGAAGCGGGTTATGCGCCTGAAATGGCTTACTTCGAATGTTTGCATGAATTGAAGTTGATCGTAGACCTTATGTATGAAGGCGGTATCGCCAATATGAACTACTCAATCTCAAACAATGCTGAATACGGCGAGTATGTAACGGGCCCAGAAGTTATTAACGAAGAGTCTCGTGCAGCGATGCGTAATGCGCTTAAGCGTATTCAGAATGGTGAGTATGCGAAAATGTTCATTTCAGAGGGTGCAACAAACTATCCTTCAATGACTGCGTACCGTCGTAACAATGCTGCGCACCCAATCGAGCAGGTTGGTGGTGAGCTTCGTAAGATGATGCCATGGATTAACAAGATTGTTGATAAGAGCAAAAACTAAACATTAGTTGTTTTTGCAGGTAAGATAAGGCGGCTCTCTGGTTTTTCCAGAGAGCCGTTTTTTTATGTTTAATGATGAGAGTTGATGATGAGTGATATGAATTCAGAAAAGCAGGGTGATGTAGAAAAGGAAGAGGTGAGCGAGTCGCCGGCTCATCGTTCAAAGCTGGGGCGAGGGATCTATCTGTTGCCGAACCTGTTTACAACAGCTTCGTTGTTTTCTGGATTCTATGCGATCGTCGCTGCTATGAATGGTCATTTTGATAATGCAGCAATTGCCATCTTTATATCAATGATTCTGGATGGCTTAGATGGTCGTGTGGCGCGTATGACGAATACGCAGAGCGCTTTTGGTGCAGAGTACGATAGTTTGGTCGATATGGTTGCTTTTGGTGTGGCACCCGCTCTTGTCGCGTTTACTATGAATTTGCATACTTTGGGTAATTTGGGGTGGATTGCGACCTTTATCTATGTGGCGGGTGCTGCGTTGCGTCTAGCGCGCTTTAATACACAAATTGATGAGGTGGATAAGCGCTACTTTATAGGGCTTCCAAGCCCTTCGGCGGCGGCAATTGTGGCTGGCTTTGTATGGGCGGCGCATCATTACGAGCAGTCGGGCTGGTTAACTGCGTTAACGATGGTGATAGTTGCGGGTGCAGGGGTGTTGATGGTGAGTAATGTTAAGTATCACTCCTTTAAAGAGTTTGATATGAAAAGAAGGGTTCCGTTTACTACCTTGCTTATTATAGTTCTGGTTTTTGCGGTCATTGCGTTAGAGCCGTCGCTAGTACTGCTTGGGGTCTTTGCTTTATATACTTTATCTGGGCCATTTAATGCGTTACTTGGTCGCAATAAAGTGACTGAAAAGTCTTAATTACATTCGCTAACATAAAAATGTAAAGAAAGTTTGATAAAGGTGTTGACCTAAAGAATCAGCTCTATATAATGCGCACCTCCTTAAGACGAACCGCTTCGAAAGCGGCGAAGTTTGAAGGAGATAGAGGATAAATTAAGTGATTAAAATCAGTAATTTATCTTCGCTTGTTAAAGGTTTTGGTTTTCGGTTTTGAATTTAAATTTCTTCGAAAACAAATTGAAAAAATCGTTGACAAGCAAATGAGACGCTGTAGAATACGCGCCTCGCTTGAGGGATCTCAAGCAAGCTCTTTAAAAAATTAACCAAGCAATTCGTGTGGGCGCTGGCTGAGATGATTTCACGATAAAGCACTCTGATCTAACTTGTTAGAGAGGATGTTGCTTAAGAAATTATCAAGTCAACGACCTGTACAATTTATTTGAACAGTA
>NZ_LWFE01001117.1:0-3031 GCF_001635675.1 Oleiphilus sp. HI0061
CTTTGAGCTGTGAAACGAGTTCGTCGTCTGGATTAGCGCGGTCTTCACCAAATACGTGATCAGCTAGAGGTAGCATGCCGTAAAGAAAAACCACAGTAAACCAAAGCCAAAGGCCATAACCGGTTTCAACGGCAGCATAAGCGGAGGCTAAAGGAATCATTGGCGTAAGGATAGAGAGTAAGTACCAGTAGCGTTTGCTACGGATCCATGCGCCAGTTTGCTGAGGGTAAACGGTAGTGTTCATAATACGCTCTCTTGTTTTTCTTATAGGGTTTAATCTAGGTGCGTGGGCACTTTTGATGAAAACCATTCTACGAGAGCGTGACTAGCGCAAACAGGTTATTTGGGCTCAACTAGTAGTCATTTTGATTCAATAAAGACTAGATCTTGGCTTATAAGGACTGTTTGTGAGCTTGTCTGAATTGCGATGGTGAGCTATCGAACCAGCGCTTAAATGAACGGTTAAAGTTGGAAGCATCATCATAGCCTAGAGTCAGTGCAATGGCTTCAATGCTTGATTGGGTATTCAGTAGTAAGTTTTTTGCCTGAGCTTTTCGTAAGTTAGCCATGACCTTACTAAAAGAAGTATTTTCTGTTTTTAGCTTTCTCGCGAGTGTGCTTTTGGACATATTCAGGTTTCTCGCGATTTCTTCTATCGATAAAGAGTAATCGTGAGCCTGTTCAACAAGCGAGACAACTTTTTGTTCAAGGCTATCAAATTGGTTCAGACGAGAAAGCTCTTCGTCGCATTGTGCGCGCGCCAGTTCAACAGAGCGAGGGTTTGCCGTAACGCTGGTGATCTTAAGTAAAGACTTTGGGATAGTGACTCCGGCAGTCTTAGCGTCAAAGTGAACAGAGCAAGGCAGTAGCTCTACGTACTTGTCTTGCCATGCGGGTGCCTTATAGGGGAAGCAAACGGTGCACTGTTCGACGCCCTTGCCAATTACAAACTCTATAACGTTGAGTAAAGACGCGAGTAAAACTTCGTAGAGTAATTCTCGTATGGGCTCCCATGTACAAGTTTCTTTAATTTCTAAAAGGCAATCTTCGCCATTAACTTGAATGTTAATTCCGATGGCTTGCAAGCGGGTTTGATAATAGCGGCTAATCAGCTCAAGGCATTCGCCTAAGTCAATACCGTGAGAAACGGCAAAACCTAAGCTGCCATGGCTGGAAAGCTGAATTTTTTGGGCAAAGTGAAGGCCTAGCCATGGACAACTGGACTTACTATAAATGTCATGAACAAAGTCCTTGAAATCGTTAAAGGGGATAAAGTCCTGCCCCTTATGCTTTTCTAGTGTGTTAGTAATGTGTGAGTAATTGAGTTCCAGGTTTTGCTCTTCGCTATACCGAATAAACTGATGCAAGTAAGAGATAGAAGAGAGTACGTTATCGCTCAAGATTGTTTGCCTTGTTGTTCTTGTGAGTATGCTTTTGGGCTAGCTCGATTGTTTAGCGCGAAAATGATAAACAATTATTACATGAAAAAACTATAGTACTAAACTCGCTTAATTTTGAGATATTTTTGTAAGCGTGCTTTGGCTTAGTGATTATTCTTGGTCTAAGCTTATTCGACGCATATTAATATATTAAACTCAGAAAGTGGTCCCTAGGGATAGCCTGCTTTAAATGGAAAGGTGCGCAGACAGCTAACGTTATGAAATCACTAGAAGTAGCACAACATATTCATGTTCTTTATGAAGACTCTTTGAAAGAGCTTCTGGCAAGCCTTAGTTGTGATGTGAACATGTCACCGGCTAACGAGGCTGATTGGTTAGATGCGCCGGTAGCGCTTATCGATGCAGGTTCTGAAGATATGGAAATCAAGCTTGCGCTTGCGCTTGCGCTTGAGCTGCCTATGACTGTACTTGCTATGACCTATCCGGTACCAAACATCACTGTCGTTGATGAGGAGTCCCTGGAAGATTGGATCTCTGAAATGGCCAATCAGTTGATCGGGCGTTTGAAGACAAAGTTAATGTCGCATGAGCAAGAGATTACCTTGGGGCTGCCGACGACGTCTTTTGGTGTTGAGTTGAACGACTTGATTGAACCTGGCCCTACCCGCTTCTCCAGTTATATTGAGGTAGATGGGGAGGCTTGTGCTTTTCACATCGGAGTGGAGTTCTTTTCCGAAGAGATTAGTTTTGTTAGTGAGCCGGTCGTGGTGGAAGATTCGTTGATGGAATCAGAGATCGAGTTATTTTAGTTTTATGGCTGATAAGCCCTTTCTGGATCTGGTAGTAGACTGGGTATGAGCACATTTAAAACCAAATTAGCGCCAGACTATAAAGATGGTGTCGACCGGAAACTCTTAAAGACCATTAAGAACCGTTTTTTGCAGGTCAATGCTGATCGCTTCGAGCGCTGTCGACAGGGCTTGTCTTCCCGACATCAAGATATCCTTTATGTATTGCCTTTACTTTACCACGTTAACCACCCTCTGATGCCGGGTTATGTCGCGCAAGATGCACCCGCCGGCGTGTCGGCTTATCAACCCGATAAAGCAGCTTTAAGTATTGCAAAGTCCTTTAGCCAGACCTTTAAGTTTAAGTCAGGCTCCCGCCAGCTTAGCCAGATACATGCTCTCTACATGATGGGCAGTACTGGAACCTTAGCGCACTCTGAAGCGAGTGATGTGGACTTATGGTTGTGCTTTGACCCTGGCCTGGGCGAAGACGCTATGGCTTCGCTCGCAGAAAAAGCCAAGAAGATAGATGATTGGGCAAACAGTCTAGGCTTGGAGCTTCATACTTTTTTGATGAATGCGGAAAAGTTTAAGGCTGGGCACTTGAATAACCGCATGGATAAAGAAAGTAGTGGTTCTGCACAACATTATTTGCTGCTGGACGAGTTTTATCGTACTGCGATTTTATTAGCGGGGCGTTACCCAATTTGGTGGCTGATTCCACCAAATTTAGAAGGAGAATACGAGGAGAAAGTTGATCTCCTGTTGAGTAAACGTTTTATTAAACAGCAAGAGGTTCTCGATTTTGGTAGCGCTGCGTTTATTCCTAAAAGTGAGTTGATA
>NZ_LWFE01001118.1:0-2944 GCF_001635675.1 Oleiphilus sp. HI0061
GGCGAAGATGACGCCAATATCGATTATTATCAAACTATTACCAGACCTCAATATGAGCCTGGAAATAGTGGACATGTCGGGTTCGACCTTACCGTCGAATACAGCATATCTGACAAACTAACCGCGACGGGCTACCTTGCCATAGAGAAATTTTCAGGCGAAATAGAAACCAGCCCCTTAATAGAAGATAAAGAACTGATTCTAGGTAATATTGGCCTGCGATACAATTTTTAACCTGCACCTTCTTTTGGCAGCGCACCTCAATCACATTGCGCTGCCAACACCCACCCAAGTTAAACCTGTTGCACCTAAATTTCATTTAAGACAAAAGCCATTTTACTCTTTGTAAAACCGTTTATAATACAGACATAATTAGTGGTATCGTTTGTATCACCCACTCCCAAGCCCTTATAACCCCGCTTTACTAGGTAGGTGTAAATGTCTGATATTAATGAAACTGCGATTAGCAGCTTAAACGAAGCGTCCTCCGCTATTTCAAATCTCGCAAACTCTCTTGATAACAGTTTTTCATCTGCCATATCATTGATAATGAAATCTGAAGGACGCCTAATAGTTTCAGGCATGGGGAAATCCGGCCATATTGGCAAAAAAGTCGCAGCTACACTCGCTTCTACCGGCACACCTAGTTTTTTTATTCACCCCGCCGAAGCGTTTCATGGTGACTTAGGGATGATCCGCCCTAGCGATATCATCTTGCTTATCTCGAATAGCGGCGAAACCGAAGAAGTGATCAAACTCATCCCTAGCCTTCGGCGCTTCGGAAACAAAATTATTTCGATTGCTAACGCCCCTGATAGCACGCTAGCAAAAAATTCAGACGTCTACTTGAATATTTTTGTCGAAAAGGAGTCATGCCCAAATAATTTGGCTCCTACCACATCGACAACGGTGACACTAGCTTTGGGCGACGCACTTGCTGTTTCACTAATGAAAGAAAGAAACTTTCAACCTGAGCACTTTGCAGCCTTTCACCCTGGAGGAAGCTTGGGTAGACAGCTACTGACCAAGGTGCGTGACGAAATGCTTGCTCAAGACCTACCTTTTGTAAGCCCTGAAACACCTGTTGATGAAGTTATCATTACAATGACTCAATCGCTTCAGGGTATTGCAGTTGTTATCGATGAAAACAAAGCGCTTCTTGGCGTAATCACTGACGGAGACTTGCGCCGTTCTTTGGTAAAAGGTGGTGACATTCACACCCAAAAAGCAAAAGATATAATGACCACAGACCCAATAACCATTGACGAGGGAGAAATGCTCTTTACGGCTGAAACGATCATGAAGGAAAACAGCATTACAAAATTACTGGTTACTGACGGCAAAAGAACTGTTAGCGGCATACTCTCAATATAAGCCCTCTAAAACACTGAGTTTATTTTACCAAAAACAAAGGTTGTCCTGCTGTTTTGGTTGTGGCAACCACCTTATTTCCCTCAAGCGCAATCGTGCTTCCATATTCAACAACTCCAGGACTGCTTAATTCCAGCAGTTTAGACCAGGTCTTATCTTCATGATCCCGAGCATAGATGTAAGTGATACCCTTATCTTCAGAACCCCCTTCATCGAACAGTGAGTGCGAGACAACCAGGTCGTTATCATATAGCGCTACTGCGTTGCCAAAGCTCGAAAACGGTTCATTTACGGGAGCTTTTATATAGAGGTCCTGAGAAAAGTTTCCACTGGCAGCATCTCTTTTAAATGCGTAAACGGCTCCAGAATCGCTTGAATCGTTATTCGACATATCGCGATTGAACCCGGTACTTGCGCCGTCCTCATGGGATGCAGAAACAACCAGATAGTTTTCATTCGAAGCAATTGAGCTACCAAATAGATCACCAGAATCTGCATTCGATGCCTTTATAATTGAACGCAATTCGTGAAATCCCACCTGATTACTATTTATAGCGCTAAAAGCAAACACAGCGCCGGAATTTGACCTACTTAGTACAGGCTCATATGACTCTGGCGAGGGCGAATTATTTATCACACGGTCATTACTTTGTTCATAAGGAGCTGATACAAATACTTGGCCGTCAGGTGTTAAAGAAATAGCACTACCAAAGCGATCTCCCGCAACGGGTTCTAAAGCTTTTAACGTCTCGATATATTGCAAGAAATTGCCCTGACTGAGATTCAGCGAATACATATAAACTGCACCTGAGTTAATGGCTTGCGTGTCGGAAAAGATGCCATTCAGGCTATCTTCTTTTGGTGCAGCAATAGCTAGGCTATGACCAATATACTGCCCAGATGAACTTAACCGAGCGCTTAACGCAATTTGCTCACCAAACCCTTTGTCGAAACCGGAGGCACCTCGAACATTTTCCTTTGCTTTGATATAAGAGTGAAGTGCCCAACTTCCATCTCGCTGCAGCACATAAAGGTAGACTGCGCCAGATTCAGGAGAAAGATTGCTAGCGCTGGCATTTTCAAGTTCTTGAGAGAGCGCACTTGAATAGTCCCCTTCTGCAGTATAGTTAGTGTACACATCTTGCGCAGAGCTATCTTCACCAGGGGCAGAAACTACCAATAGCTCGCCGTCCACAAACACAGATTGACCAAATTTATCGCCTGGCTCAGCATTTGGAGCCTTCAACATCCAGACTAACTCCCAAGAATCGTTTGCATTTCTTTCATAGATATAAACAGCGCCAGAGTCCTCTGAGAATTCATTGACAATCGAGCCGTCAAGGTCATTCTGTATCTGAAGAGCAGTAAATTCACCGGCTGAAGAACTATCTTCCTTTGGCGAACCAAGTACCAAATAATCACCTGATAGTGAAAGATTATTCGATTCAAGTGAATTTTCATCAAACAGAGCTAGAGGATTAGCAAAGTCGGTAATTTCAAGCTCATCAGCTTCATCTCGAAATATTACGAAATTATAAGTTAAAACCTGTTCTACATTCCGCCGCATTCCTTG
>NZ_LWFE01001119.1:0-8017 GCF_001635675.1 Oleiphilus sp. HI0061
TTTGCCGACGACCTCGCGTGGGTAAACCGAGGCAGAATCTATTGTTCCCTGAAAAAGTTCTTCGAACTTCAATACTTGGTGCTGGTTGTTTAAAAACAGGCAGCCGAATACTTCTTGCTTCTTGTGGATAATCGCACTGCGTAAGAAGTTGCGAGTTGCTTCAGGGCTGGTAAGCGCATCGCTTTCCTGAATTTCATGATGAAAGCATCGCTTGCTCATTTCCAGCGTAGCTTGTAATTGAGTGTACTTGGCTGGGCCCATGCCGGGATGAGCGCAGAACTGCTTTTGGCTTGCACCAATTAGCTGTCGTAACGAGCCAAAGTGCTGGATTAAGGCGCGCGCCAGTTCAATAGCGCTTTGCCCGCGCGTGCCGACGCGTAAAAATATGGCAAGTAACTCGGCATCGCTCAGACTTTGTGAACCAAATTTGAGGAGTTTTTCTCTAGGCCGCTCATCCTCGGGCCAGTCTTTTATCGACATCACTAAATCCTTTTAGTTGAAGGTCTTATTTTAGGTATATGGGAATCATGTACTACAATTACCGCATTATAAATTCCGAAAGGCAAGCTCGATATGATGGCTTTTGTGTGATGAGCGAATTTGTTGCAATTGTTCACGAAATGAGCAATTTTGTGCGCCTACAGCATGGTAGTCTACGTGCGCCATAATTTTGTGTAGTCCGGGCGCTTAAGAATTCTTATCAATCTTGAAATAACTTAGTTTAGGTGACATGTGCAGCGCAGTACTCAAGACTTACTTTCATATGATGATCAACGTGATGCTGCTGAGCTTCTTTATGGGAATGCCTTTTCTGGCATATTAATATCGATTATTGCTTCCAGCTTTTTAGTTTATTTTTACGATAATCCTGTTCTGCAAGAGTTTAAAATTACCTGGTGGTTAGGGATGATGAGTTTACTGCTTGTTAGGCTGATTGACTGGGTATCCTGGAAGAAGCATTTATCGAAGACTCACTACGACGGCAAAAGGTCAGTCAGACGCTTTATTTATGGGGTCAATCTAACGGCCTTAATGTGGTCTAGTTATGCCGCTTATGCTGTGAGTTATAGTCCCTTGGTTGAGAAGGTAACGATTATAATTGTGATTTCAGGGATGGCCGGTGGGTCGGCTATTGTGTTGGCTGCTCATAAACTTACGTCCATGTTTTATACCTTTGCCTTGTTGTGTCCTGTGTCGGTGGTGTTCTTACTCAGTAACGACGCGACCGATCAGAATATTGGTGTGTTAGGGCTTAGCTATAGTCTCGTGATGCTCATCATTTCAGCTAAGTCAGCAAACTTTGCTCGAGATGCGATTGCTTTAAAGAATGAAAATGCCTTGTTAGTAAATCGTATGGAACAAAAAGTAGAGCAGAGAACGCAGAAAATTTATGAGCTTTCTAATTTAGACTCACTAACCCATTTGCACAATAGGAACTCTTTTCTGAAGAACCTTAAAGCGAGTTTGCAGGCAAGTGATGAGAAAAGGAGCACCCTGAGTTTATTATTTATAGACCTTGACGGTTTTAAGAAAGTAAACGATACCTATGGGCATAAGGTAGGGGATCAAATTTTAGAAGAAAGTGCTCGACGGCTTCGTGAAAAAGTTGCCAATGAAAGTTTGTTATGCCGTTGGGGCGGTGATGAGTTCCTGATTGCCATTGAAGATTGTAGTAGTGAAAAAGCCATCTCACAGGCCTACGAGATAATTGAAATTTTATCTCATGAACATCAATCAAATGAGGGGATATTGCCGGTTAGCGCGACGGTTGGGATTAGCTTATATCCCGAGCATGAGCGCTCTGAAAGCAGGTTGATTCAGTTTGCTGATACGGCAATGTATCACCAGAAAAAAACAAAACCCTCAAAAGTTTGTGTGTTCACACCAGAAATGGAAGCTAAACACCAATATGAGCTTGAACTGAAAAAAGGATTAAATGATGCGATTGATAAGGATCAGATGCGTCTTGTTTTTCAACCGATCGTATCAACAAATAATAGTAAGAACATCGCATTTGAAGCTTTATTGAGATGGGATTTTGAAGGTAAGAACATCCCTCCTGATGAGTTCATCAAAATTGCTGAACAGTACGGTTCAATACATCGAATAGGCGTATGGGTTCTTAAAGAGTCGTGTAAAGTTGCGCTTGCGTGGCAAAGTCTGAGGCGGGTTTCAGTTTGTATTAATGTTTCAGTGATTCAATTAGAGGATTCTGACTTCTTGAGCATAGTTGATGAAGCTGTACAAGAAAGTGGTATTGACCCTTCGCTCATCTACTTGGAAATTACAGAATCAGTATTTGCCAAAGATACTGAAAAGATGATGGAGACCATTTCGGCTATACAGTCACGTGGTATCAAAGTTTCGATTGATGACTTTGGAACAGGATACTCTTCATTATCCGCTATGCAGGATTTAGCGGTAAATACGGTAAAAATTGATCGATCATTTATCACGAAGTTGGATACGAGTGGTTTTGCTATTGTGACAGCTGTTACGCATGCCGCGCGCTTGCTCAAGTTTGATGTTGTGGCTGAGGGGGTGGAAACTGAGGCTCAGTGTCGTAAACTCGTTGAGTTAGGCGTGGAAAAACTGCAGGGTTATTACTTTTCCAAACCTCTAGAGCAAGAATTTTTGCTCGACTACTTAGAGTCTGAAGTAAAGTCTCAGTGAGCCCAGTATTTGTGGCGCACATTTCAGAAAAAATAAGCGTGCTTCTGATACTATCTACAAAAAAACCGATAGCCTTGGCGCACTAATTAAACAATATTAAGGGATAATATGTCTGTAAATACCGCATTTGAAAATATGAGCGATCAACAACGTACCGAGATCGAAGCGGCCGCTTTTCGTCGACTGCTAAAACACTTTGACGACCACAAAGAAGTGCAAAATATCGACCTAATGATTCTGGCTGACTTCTGTCGTAACTGCTTAGCAAAATGGTACATGGCCGCTGGCGAAGAGCAAAGTGTTGAAATTGACTATGATCAGGCGCGTAAAGCCGTTTATGGTATGCCTTATTCTGAATGGAAAGAGAAGCATCAATTGAAGGCAACGCCTCAGCAGCTCGAAGCTTTTGAAGCGAAGCAGAAGTAAATCACTCCTGCCTAAATTTCTAGACCCAAATGCTTCTTGGCAGCTTTGACCAGCTTTGGGTCGAGAGCGGGTGGTGTGATATCAACACCTTTCACAAGCTGATCATTCAGCTTCTGCATGACAGCAACTCGCATGCTCCACTTATGATTAGCGGGTACTACGTTCCAGGGTGATGCTTCGGTACTAGTGAAACGGAACATATCGTTGCTTGCGTGTGTGTAATCGTCCCATTTTAGCCTATTTCGGATGTCTTCTTCTGTTAGCTTCCATTGCTTTTCTGGTGTGTTTAAACGTAGTTCAAAACGCTTAAGTTGTTCTTCGGGCGTGATATGTAAAAAGAACTTGATCAGGTGCACGCCGTCATCAGTCAACATTCGCTCAAATTCATTTATTTCTTGATAAGCTCTCTGCCAAGCTGTTTCAGGTGCAAAGCCTTCTACTCGCTCGACAAGCACCCGGCCGTAATAAGAACGGTCAAAAATGGCTAAGGTGCCTGGCTTGGGAAGACGGGTTTGAAAGCGATACAGGTAGTGTCGGCCTTGCTCATCGGGGTGAGGCGCTGATATCGGATAGACCCTAAAACCGCGGGGGTCGAGCTTTTCGCTAATTCGCCTAATTACCCCACCTTTACCTGAGGCGTCCCAACCTTCAAACACGATAATTGCTCGTTTGCCTTGTCGATAATAGGCTTGTTGGATTTGGAGAAGGCGCTCCTGGCAGCTTTTAAGTGCTTTTGTGTATTGGCTTTTTGATTCAATGAGAGCTTGATCAAAATTCACCTTAGAGAGGTTAGGAGGCTTTTGTTCAAGGATAACGGGCGAGGCTGGGTGAGTGATGTTTTTCATTGGTATCCTGTTTTGTTATTTTACCTTCGACTTCAGTACAAACGCTTCAAAGTCCTTGTCGATGCCGAATACATGTCTTTGTAACCACTCTCGCAGAAATATTGAAATAGATTCACGAACCAGAGCGTCAAACTTACCCATACTGTTTACCATGTCATCCAGTTCATCACGAAATTGATTGTGCGCTTTAATATGGGCTTCGGTTTTGGGGTAGTTAAGTTGGAGCATGTAGGCTTCTTCGAGACAGAAGTGGTGGTCGGCGTAGCTGGACAGCCGGGTAAAGATTTCTTGGCCGGAATTAGGGGCCTTCAAGGCATCAATCAGCCTGAAAAGCTCTTGGTGCTGAGTGTCTTGCCAAATTAGCTCGCTGGTCTTTTCCATTACTGAACTCTACCCAAGTGAAGGTGCACGTTAGTATGAGTCTAGTTTAGAAATAGAAAAGTTGTCTGCAAATTGAACGGTGTAATATTAGGCGTTATTGTAAAAAATAAGGGTCTTACTCTGTATCGAGTTAAACATCCCGGCTAAATCTGTAGGCAGAGCCTTCCATGGCTCGCTGAGGTTTAGCGCGAGGCATCGACTAGCGAGGGGTGGAACCCTCTGCCTACATGAGGCCATTTTTTAGCTCTACAGCGCCTAACGTACTGCACTATCGTTTAAGGGGATGTATAACTTTATCCAAGCCCTCAATTTTAATCTCAAGCGTCAGTTCAAGCAGTGTACCTAGCTCGCCGCTCGGAAAGCCTTTTTTTCTGAACCAGAGTAAATATTCTTCAGGTAGATCGATTAAACGACGGCCACCGTACTTCCCGAAGGGCATTTGTGTATTGGCTATTTTTACCAGGTGCTGCTTTTCGATCATGTGTTGATAATAACTCGCATGGCTTGAACTTCTAGCCCTGTTTTTTCAATATATTCCTGACAAGCACTTTGTCTGTGACGCAGAGCGTCGATTTCTTCGTCGCGAATTAAAGGGTTCTTTTCCTGGAGGCTAATCAGGCGCTGAATTTCATTACCTAGCTCCCTGTTCATGTCTTCGCTAGCTTGGCTGATCAATGAAGGAACCGAAGCTTCGGCAGTTTTTTGAGCATGCTCAAGTAGTGTACCAATATCGTTACGGATCTCTTTCAATACGGCATGCGCCATCGATCGCTTAAGCCCTTTGCAGAGCTCATTAAGCTGCTCGTAGGGTAAAACTTCGCTAAGGTCGCGGCCGGTAATATTAACAACGATCCGCTGAGGCGATACCGGCAAAAATTTGTCAAGCTGCAGAGACTTTGGTGCCATGCTGTTCAGCGCGAATATGGCTTCCAAAAATAAAGTACCAGGTTCAACACCTTTTACCGACATGGTTGCCAAGGCTGCATTACCAAGCTCTCCTGTTAAGGTTTGCTCGATTAGATCGGTCACCATCGGGTGTTCCCATGAGACAAACTCGACATCTTCCCGGACAAGCGCTTTCAAACGGTGGAAGGTTAAGGTGTTGCCTTCATCGTTTAAGCCGGGAAAGTGCTGCTCCAGCATGTGCTCTCCAGGGCGAATGATCAGAGTCTGGTCTGACTGGTACTCTTGTTCAACACCGTAAAGGTTGAACTGCTTTTCCATGTAAGAGGACAGGTCCTGGCTTGCTTCCTCAGATTCGATCAAGGCAATGATTTTCTCGGCTTCTTCAGGATTGCAGGAGTTAAGCTCAAGTAGGGGGTCACGACCCGTTTGAAGAGCTGCCATAGCCGCATCGCGATGCTCACGGGCTTGTTTGATAAAAGACAAGGCCTGATCAGATTGAAAGTCACCTTCGCTTAAGTAACTTTCCAGTTCGACGGCAAACTGTTCATAAATTGCAAAGCCTGCCGCACAGCTGTGAGTGAAGGCATCCAGAGCCTGGTCATACCAGTTGAATAAACCCTCTTGGCGGCTGCCAGGAATGAAGGGCACATGAATATTGACGTCATGTGTTTGCCCGATTCGGTCTAAGCGGCCGATACGTTGTTCGAGTAGGTCAGGGTTCTCTGGTAAGTCGAATAACACTAAGTCGTGTGAAAACTGGAAGTTTCGGCCTTCGCTGCCAATTTCTGAACAGATTAAGGCTTGTGCACCTTCCTCTTTATCAGCAAAGTAGGCAGCGGCTCTATCACGTTCAATAATACTTAAACCTTCGTAGAAGGCTGCTGTTCGCAGGCCTTCTCGTAGTCGAAGATAGGACTCCAGCGCTAAAGCCGTTTCAGCACTGGCGCAGATGATCAGGACTTTCTCATCTCTGTTATCTTTCAGGAACTGGGTTAGCCAAGTGACTTTCGGATTCTGTTTAATGCCGGCTTCATCTTCAAATTGATCATCACCAACAGCTGCATCGAGTGGGTGAGGCTGTAGGATTCTATCCGGGAAGCCTTCAACACCTTGGCGAGTATTGCGGAACAGTATTCTACCGGTGCCATGCTGATCAAGTAGCCTTTGTATTGCTTCCGGAATATCGATATTTTGTGCATCATCACCGAGTAGGGAAAGGGCTTTAATTGGCAGTGACGAGCCGTCTTCAAGACCTTGAAGCTCTCCGACCAAATCAGAGATTTCCTGATAGTTTTGTTCTTGCTCAATAAATTTTTCTAAGGAGTGAAAACGGTCAGGGTCGAGCAAGCGCAAACGGGCGAAGTGGCTCTCGATACCGGCTTGCTCAGGCGTAGCCGTAAGCAATAGTACGCCGCGGCTTCTAGCTGCCAAGGCTTCAATGCACTGGTATTCGATGCTGCTTTCTGATTCGCTCCAATGTAAGTGATGCGCTTCATCGACAATCAGTAAATCCCAGTCGGCCGCTAAGGCTGCGGTTTTTATATCTTCATTAATCAGGAAGTCCTGATGGCAGAGAACTAGCTGCTCGGTCTCAAAGGGCTTTTCGATACCTTCTTCGGTCAAACTATCAAAACGCTCACGATCAAAGATAGAAAAGCTGAGATTGAAGCGGCGTAGCATTTCGATCAGCCATTGATGCACCAGTGTAGAAGGAACGACGATCAAAGCTCTTTTGGCTAAACCATTGTGCAACTGGGCGTGGAGAATCATGCCTGCTTCAATGGTTTTACCTAGTCCTACTTCATCGGCTAGCAATACTCTCGGGGCATGGCGCTTCGCGACAGTATCAGCGATATATACTTGATGAGGAAGTAAGCTTGTGCGTGAACCAAGCAGCCCATCCGTTGACGACTGCTGTAAGCGGTGCTTGTGCTGCAGCGTTTCATAGCGAAGTCGGAAGGCTCTATTTCGGTCATAGTGGCCGCTAACCAGGCGCTGAAGTGGTGAGGTAAATTGGATAAAACAGTTAAGTTCAACTTCACTCAGTTCTTCGTGTTGAGAGCTTTCTTTATTTTCAACAATGTAAGTAATAATGTCTGCGCTTTGGTCGAGGTCGAGAACCAGGTAATCGATATCTTCATGGCTGGTGATCGTGTCGCCAGCCTTATACACTACACGGCTGATAGGCGCGTTGACGCTGGCGTAGGTGCGAGTTTCCCCGGCTGCCGGAAATGTGATCGTCACTCGGCGGTTTTCAAACTCGCTGATGATTCCTAATCCTAATTTGGGTTCGGTCTGGCTGACCCAGCGTTGGCCTATGATATACGACATTTTGGCGTCTCTTTACAGTATTCAATAAGGGAACAAATATGGCGCGAATACTAACAAGAAAAGCCTGTTGATAACACAGATGAAGGTGAATGGAGGAATAATTTGAGTATCTATAGAACGCCAGAAAGGGAAGAGTATTACTTTCACGAGGGCTGCTATATCTTGGAGATGTTAAATACTGACGATGATCCCGCACTTTCGATTGCGCGAGCTAGAGTTGAACCGGGTAAAACAACGCGCTGGCATGCCTTAACAGAAGTCAGTGAGCGCTATGTGATTCAGCAGGGTTCAGGCAAGGTTTATGTTGGAGATCTGGAACAGCAGGTTAGCGCTGGGGATGTAGTACTGATCCCGCAAGGCATTAGGCAGAAGATATATAACGACGGGGAGGGTGACTTGGTGTTTTTAGCTGTGTGTACGCCACGCTTTATGCCTGCGTGTTATGAGGACTTAGA
>NZ_LWFE01001120.1:0-2827 GCF_001635675.1 Oleiphilus sp. HI0061
CTGGTCGTGTTGATAAAGCTATGTTCTCATCTATATTAATAGAAACATTACGCAACATTGGTTCACGTATTACTCCCGCAGTTTGTTGCAAGCTTTAGACAATCGCTATGGTGATTTAGCTTGTCTTTAAGTAGTTGGAATACAGGTTCGTGCGAGAGAAAATGATGATAGGCGGGTAAAAATATGTACGCGACTCAACAAACAGAAAAAACGCGTCTAGGTGATATTCTTTTAGATAAAGGCCTAATAAACGAAACGCAGTTGAATGAAGCAATTGCTTCTCAGCAAGGCACTGATCTGCCCTTGGGTCAGATTCTCGTCGATAAAGGCTGGTTGAGTCGTAGACAGATTGACCAAGCTCTTAAAGTACAGAGTAAATTACGTAGCGCCATTGTTTCTTCGATTATTAGTTTATCTCCCTTGGCTTTGGTTGGTTGTGGCTCAGCAGCGACCTCTGACGAAGAACCTGTAGAAATTCAGCAAGTTGAAGAGCCTGGTGGGCAAGAGGCTCAGGGGAACAGTGAAGAGGCTTCCAACGATTCTTCAGATAATTCAAGCGATGCTGGAGATACTGGCGGCTCAGTAGTCGGTGGACAAGATGACAGTGGCTCTGACGACCAGCAAGCGGGCAGTGGGGAAAGTCAAAGCGGGTCGAGTGATTCTAGCGGTAGTGACAACGAAGGTTCTTCTGACGCTACTGACGGGCAGGAGCAAGAAGCGTCTCTCGGCGCTATAGAATTTAGCTGGGCTTATCCAAGTCAGCGAGCAGATGGTTCAGATTTCGAAGTTTACGAAATACAGGGCTTTAGAATCTATCAAGTTGCTGGTAACGGTGAGGTTGATACTGTTCATGAGGTCGATGGTCTAGATACCTCATATATTG
Source organism: Oleiphilus sp. HI0061 (assembly GCF_001635675.1). NCBI lineage: Bacteria > Pseudomonadati > Pseudomonadota > Gammaproteobacteria > Oceanospirillales > Oleiphilaceae > Oleiphilus > Oleiphilus sp. HI0061. The sequence goes on from NZ_LWFE01001120.1 coordinate 884, forward strand.
TTACTGAGCTGGCCGATGGTGATTATCATTTTGCAATTACCGTTGTAGATACTGACGGCCTCGAAAGCGACTTATCCGACTCTATTTCTGTAACAATCTAATCGTCTTTTTTCAATAAAGCTCAGATTACCTGGATCTGAGCTTTTTAAGTTCTTTCAAAACAATTCTTAGTGGCTACGGCTACTTTTGTTTCCATATATCCTTGTTACTTGACTGGCTGCTTGACTGATTTCCGCGGGATTGCTTTTGAGTAGGGCGTCTTTTTGCTCTTCTAGGCTTATTTTTATCGGAGTCGGTCTTCGCCTGATTGCCGTGCTGCTCGGCTTTTGGCTTTTTGGGTTTCTTGGGCTTTTTTGCTTTGATCGGACGAGTATCTAGCTGGGATTCGGGTAGGGAGTGCACAGGTTCGAAGCCTTCGACCGTTCTACGTTGAATCACTTGTTTAGTTAACCGTTCAATACCTTTGAGTTCTTTAAATTCATCGGCACAAACCAAAGATATCGCTAAACCATCCGACCCCGCGCGGCCGGTTCTACCTATTCTGTGCACGTAATCTTCAGATACGTGAGGTAGCTCAAAGTTAACAACCTGAGGTAGCTGATCTATATCGATGCCGCGTGCTGCAATATCAGTCGCAACTAAAACTTGAATGACACCAGACTTAAACTCTTGTAGGGCTCGAGTTCGGGCACCTTGACTTTTATTGCCGTGAATCGCGGCAGCTTTGATACCTGCCCCTTCGAGAACTCTTGTTAGGCGGTTTGATCCATGTTTGGTACGACAAAAAACCAAAGTTTGTTGCCAGTTTTCTTCCTTAATCAATTGGCATAAAAGTTTTGATTTTCTATTTTTATCGACTGGGTATATCCACTGCTCAATTGTTTTTGCTGTTGTATTACTGGGACTAACTGAGACCTCAACGGGGTTATGTGTAAACTCTCTTGAGAGCATCTTGATTTCGTCTGAAAAGGTGGCTGAGAATAATAGGCTTTGCCTGTTCTTTGGAAGCAAGGAAATAATTTTCCGAATATCCCTTATAAAGCCCATATCTAGCATTCTGTCAGCTTCATCGAGAACAAGGATTTCGAGGTCTTCAAATTTCACTGCATTTTGAGAGTGTAGGTCGAGAAGACGTCCCGGAGTGGCTACAAGTATATCGAGACCTTTACGTAGCAGCATCATCTGAGGGTTAATCTTGACGCCACCGTAGACAACAGAAGAACGTAGAGGAAGGTGTTTCGAATACTGCTCAACACTTACGGCAATTTGTGCTGCGAGTTCTCTGGTTGGGGCGAGGATAACTGCACGAACTCGATTACCTTTTGGTTTTTCGCCTTTAACGAGACGATCTAGGATGGGCAATGTAAAACCAGCAGTTTTCCCTGTGCCGGTTTGTGCTGCTGCTAAAAGGTCATGGCCGGCAAGTACTTCAGGTATAGCTTTTTCTTGTATAGGGGATGGGGTTTTATACCCTAATTCTTCAATAGCTTTTAATAGTGGAAGCGAAAGACCTAAAGACTCGAAACTCATAAACTGCTCAACTGTAGGGGCTGTACAATAACAATACAGCCAAAATAAGGAGAGCGAGCTTATAGGATTCTAGTGGTTGGCGCTAGTATTGTTTTTGAGCGATAGCTGTTCACGATGTTTAAGAAATCAAGGCATAAACTCCTGATTGATCTTGTCGATCGAGCCATCCCGGTACTGACGTGGTCTAATAGATATGACCAGTCCAGTTAAGACATAATACGTCCTAACTGGAGAAGGTAAATTGAATACACGAAAAAAATATTCCCAAGAATTTAAATTGGACGCGATTAGTCTGGTGCTTGATCAAGGCCACACTAGGACAGAGGCAGCCCGTAGCCTGGGTATTAGCGCACAGGTACTGGGGCGTTGGATAAAAGAATATCAAAACGATTCAGGCAATGCTTTCAGAGGCAA
>NZ_LWFE01001121.1:0-5655 GCF_001635675.1 Oleiphilus sp. HI0061
TGATCCGAAGATTCTGGTTCAGCAGGAACATAGCCCTCAGGCGGATTCTTAAGAAAACGGGATAGAATGCTTAAGGCAATAAAGAATGCAGCGCCAAAAAACATCATGGTGCTTTGCAAACCCCACTCACCAACAAGGTAAGAAGCCAAGGGGGCAATATAGACAGGTGCCAAGCCAAAGCCTGCAACGACCAAACCCGCAATAAGTCCGGTCTGCCCGCCGGGGAACCACTTCAGTGCAGGTGGCGTAGCCGAAGCATAACCAAAACCGATACCTGCACCGGTGAGCACACCAAAACCAAGCACCCAAGCTGTATAACTCGTGCTTTGCGAAATCACCAGCAAACCTGCACCCACTAACACGCCACCAATCAGTGCCGTTACCCTGGGCCCTAATAAGTCCTGGCACTTACCCGCCAGAATCATCGTAAAGGCAAACACTAAACAGCAGATGGCATAAGGATCGCCAACCGAAGCTCTGTCCCAATTAAATCCACCGGCACCGCCCGCTTCAATTGATTCAACAATCTTGGATTGATAAATGCTCCAGGTATAAAGCACCCCTAGAGCCAGGTTGATCCCTGTACCCGCGATGGCTACCTTCCACCCCGGATTCTTTAGTATTTCAGACATATCCCTTCCTTATCTCTACGAACATGAAGACCGCCTTTAGGAGGCGAGTGAGATTTTTTTATTGAGTGCTCAATATAGTCTGAGTACGGCAGAAGAAAATGACGGGAGTCAACAGGTGCGTAGATTAGGCTTAGTTTTTGAAAAATTGGAATAGTGCCTAGAGACAAAGATGATCTTGCTCAGCGACTTTGAAACTCTGTTTACAATGTTCAAACGGGCAGTCAAAACTCAGTGATACCGACTGCAATTGCAGATCCCTAACACCCTCAGCTTCCGTGTCACATGATTTACCATATAGCCGGTCGCCAACAATCGGGTAGCCTAAGGAGGAGATGTGTTGGCGAATTTGGTGCTTGCGGCCCGTTAGTAATCTAACGTCAAGTAGGGAATACTCGCCCTTACCTTCAACATAAGAAAACATACTACATGCGGCTTTACCCTCCACAGGGCTATTTACTTCATAGTCTTGCGGGAAGATAGAAAAATCACCGTGCACAATTGCCTGGTAGCGTTTATCAACCCTCCCCTGACTAAACATCTCACTAAAGCATTGCGCAGCTTTTTTACTATGACATAAAACCATTAAACCCGTGGTTGCTCTGTCCAACCGATGGACTAGAAAGACAGGTCGTTCATGGGTATTGCTAAGCTTAGCAAGGTTTACTTCTACCCAACGATTAATACTGGCAAAGTCTCCCCATCGGCTTCCCTGGCAGTTCAGGCCATAGGGTTTGAACCAAATACTGTAATCATAAGCATCATGGATCAACTTTGGTTCAGGGATAGCTTGCCTGAGAACTTCAGCGTTATAATTAAGTTCAAGCTCATCACCAGCCTTTAGCGCCTTACTAGCTCGCCTTAAACGCTGCTTCCCCTTCCCTCGATGCAACCATACAGCGCCTTTTTGCATGGCGTCTTTTATCTTGGCTTGCGAGAGATTCGTATGACTGGCGAGTATCTGGCTTGCCTTAATGTGGCAATTACTTTCATCGAGCGTTAGTTTGAATTCGACTATTTCTGTCACATTATTAACCTTAGATTAAAGACACAATATTAGCGTTTAAGAATGATATTCGCCTTACCCGCCAAATAACGCTCTCGAAAGAGTTTAAAGTATTTATCCAAGCTTTGCGCAGCTTCATGCTCACCCGCCAACTTCAGTACTTCAACACCCACTTCGGCCGTACATAACTGATGATCCTGTGATGCTTCGCGCAGCTGATAATTTGACACCTTTTCAGGGCTAATCCCCAACACAGGAAAAGGCCGAAGATAAGCACTACGAAACATTTTTTTAGCCTCTCGCCAAGTTCCATCTAAGATAATAAATAAAGGCCTCTTGCCATGCACTTGACTCTCTATTTCAACCGGGTTTCGAATACACTGATCAGCTTCTGCATACTCATGAGGAAAGACCACGATAGGAAAGTAATCTGGATTCTCCAATAGATCGCGCAAAGCAGCCTCCTGCTCGGTACGTTGCCACTGGAAAGCATAATTGTCAGGGATAAGATCTGCGATGATGCGTCCGGTATTACTGGGCTTAAATACTTCCCCCTGATAGAGAATAAAACAAAATGCACAAGCAGCCTCAACAACGGGTCGCTCTGCACAGATGCAATGATGCTCAACTAATAGGCATGACGGGCACCTTTCTAACTTGCTACCACGAGCAGAAAAAGGCCGATGTATCTTTTTACTCTGCTCATCTCGTAATTTTGAGACTGCATTAAGGTGCATAACTCTCCGACTTCTTTGCAATTTTAAGGATTCTAATGACTGAATTGTAAACCATAATAAAACACGCACTTAGGCGTTTTACAGGCTGGTCTGCTTAGTTTAACTTTAATGGCATCTTAATTACTTAATAATTCAAACCTTTTTATTAAACGAATCCGCCCTTCCAGATAAGCCAATCACGATTTAGTATCACTCAATTTGACTTCAAGATTTTTCACGTCATTATTAAGCACATGACAAGCTCAGAAACTAAACGCCCTTATCAAATCTCCAATCGTGCTGAATCAACTGCTCAAACTATTTGTGGCCGCGACTGAATTATACCTCTGGAAGTGATGAGGCATGGTTTAAATCAGGGCACTGAACAAACTGACAAAACATTGCTTAAGCTAGTAAAGGCTTGGTAAGTGTGAGAAAACAAAGTTAGATAACTTAATGAATATTAGCGATAAACAGTATGGCCAAGGTGACTCGACCTTTGTTGCCGCAGGCGGTGAACCGGGACTGACACGTTTAGTTGATACGTTCTATTTAATGATGGATACCCTACCCGAAGCACAAGTCATTCGGAAAATGCACCCTGAAGATTTGACTCTATCCCGACAGAAGCTCACCTACTTCCTGGCCGGGTGGATGGGTGGACCGCGTTTGTATATGCAACACTTTGGATCGATTAGCATCCCTAAAGTACATAGCCACCTCACCATAGATAGTGAAGAAAGAGACGCCTGGATGCTATGTATGGAGAAAGCTCTCGACACTCTCGAATACCCAGAGTCTTTCAAAAGCTATTTATTAGAACAGCTATTTAGACCTGCAGAGATGATTCATCAAACCAGCCACAGCAAACATGACGAGGAGCCTTCGTGAGCACAACCCCCTTATCCATTCTCTCCGACCTGGCCACCGACACTCACGTAAAAATCCAGCAAGAGCACGCCAACATTAATCCGGTTGTCGGTGTCAGCAAAAATATGCGAGCTAACGGGATTCCGGCCGACGTCATGACAATTGATTGTCTGAAAAGTGGTAAACGAATCATCTTGATTCTGCATGATGAACAGCCCGAACAGCTTATGTATCAGTTCGCTTACCGAGATAAGGACCCTGATGATGCATTTCAGCAAATCAAGCTGGCAGATATAAGCGTCGACCTACTCTATACCTGGATAGTGGAATACTTCTCTTAGCGGCAAACTTACAGCTCGTAACCCAGGTAAAAGTATACCGAGCTGGCACCATGATCATTGGCACCGTAGCCCAAAGCAACTGGGCCCATTATGGTGTCGGTGCCTAGATAGATACTACCACCATAAATAAGCTCTTCGAGGTCGACTTTCTCATCCTGTCTCCACACATTCCCAGCTTCTGCGCTAAGTCCTACGTATAAGGGCAAACCTGTTTTTCTAATAAAGCCTCCACGTAAGTCGTATTGATAAATCAATGCCATAAAGGCCTTATGCGGCCCGCTCAGGTCTCGCTCGTTAAAACCGGACAGGTTTAAAAAACCACCTAAAGAAGCATTGTTAACACTGTGTTCGCCATCATCTACGAACATCTTATTAAAAGCAGCCTTGCCTACAAAGGCATGGCTATCAATACTAATCGCGCCCTTCCACTCAAAGCCAAGCTGAGTAGACTGGACGCCGAAATCACTTTGCCCTCCATCTTGAAGCGTTACATTATCAGCATCTTCTTCTTTATGAATAAGGGAAAGCTCAATTCGATTTCCTTCTGTTGGAAAGCTGGCACTATTTAAGCTGTCATAACCCAGTTTAAGATAAGCTCCATACGTGTCATAGTTTATCTTTTTGGAGAGTAAATAGTCATTATCCAAACTCCCCACTTCAGCCAAACCGCCCACTTCAAGTATTCCATTCCTGGAAAAGTTAAACCCCAAACCCGCCCGAAGCTGATGAATATTCTGCTCGACAGTTAAGGGAAGAACATTGAGGTCAAGTAGACGCCAGTCAACAGACTCGAAGGCATAGCGACCTAAAGTATAAAAAGTACGGGATTTTGTTAGTGGCCAATATAACTCCGTATTTAACTCAGGATCACTTCCCAGCTCTAGTTGCGAACGCCACTCTCCACCATTAACGCTTAGGTTAGTCGCGGTATAAGCCAAATCAAGATCCGTCTTTGACTGATCGGTAAAATTGGTTTCCCAGCCCAAGCCAAACTCAAGGAAGTTCGGCCCCCAATCTTTTCCTTCGGCAGTAACTATGACACTGTGCTGATCGTTCTCGGGGATTATTCTGGCATCAACTCGCTGAAACTCATCAAGGGAATATACTCGACTTAATGCCTGGTTAAGTTGACTCGGACTTAACTTCTCACCCGCTTTTAAATCCAGGTTTTCTGAAATAATACTTTGATGAGCATTGGAGTGGTTATCTATTCTAATCTGTTTAAATGCTTCTTTTTGCACACGCACCAAACGGTTTTTCACCCTCTCTTTTGCCAACAGGTAAGACTGATACTCTGCCTCCGAAAGTGACAAAGCCTGCAATGACAACAAATGATATTCAGCCGCTTCAAGACCTTCTTGTATTCCCAAGTGAAAGGTTGACCAATCAGTCGTACTCAAATTATCAATATCAGGCTTTATTAGAATATCTTCAGCCGCCAGGTGTGCCTTTTGTTTTTCAGTCGAGGCCACGGTGAGAAAGTTAGAGAGCTGCCCCAAGATAGAAAAAGTATCAGTCAAGGATTCAGGCTTAGCTAACTCATCCCCGATATCTACTGCGATAACGATATCCGCCCCCATTTGTTTCACGACATCTATTGGAACGTTATTTACCAAACCACCATCAACTAACAACTGCCCGTCCCAGTTTACAGGTGCCAACACACCAGGCACATTGGCCGAGGCTCTCATAGCACTAAGTAGGTCTCCGTGATCTAGTGTAACTTGCTCGTTGCGGCTCAGGTCGGTCGCAATTGCTCGATAAGGTATCGACAGCTGATCAAAGCTCGATAGCACCGGCACCATACCAAAGGTCTCACGTAATAGCTGCGCGGCAGAGATTGAGAAGAAGATGATGGCTACTACGTGGGAGGAAGGTTACTCAGACTCGATTCCTCGTCAAGATTTACCTTATCGCTTAAAGCAAAGAGACCAATTTAATGTACCCTTGGATATAGGGCTGCGTGATTACCAAATTACCTCGCCAAGTGGTTTGTTGTATGGTCAGCGTGCCGCGCAGCTATTACGTGAGACCTTTGGTATGGTGCCGGTGCTATCGAGCTTTGATCAGCTGTCGATACCTTATCGAGCAAT
>NZ_LWFE01001122.1:0-3633 GCF_001635675.1 Oleiphilus sp. HI0061
CGTCAACCTCACCCGATTCCACGGAGTCTTCGCACCGAACAGCAAACACCGTGTTCAGGTCACACCGGCTAAACGCGGAAAAAAGCCTGACAAACTAGAAGCAGCCGATACTGACTGGCTCGATAAGACCCCTGAAGAGCGGCACCATGCCATGACATGGATGCAGCGACTTAAGCGAGTCTTCAATATTGATATTGAGGTTTGCGAGCACTGTGGAGGGCATGTCAAAGTGATTGCCAGCATTGAGGATCCGGACATAATCGAGCAGATTCTTAAACATCTCAAACAGAAGGCGGCCAAAGCCGATACTAACCATCACACCCAGCCGCCAGAGCGAGCCCCACCACTGACTCCCAGCCTGTTCGGCCCATCGCAGACTCGTTTATTTAATTGACGCTCCTAAGCTCTCAATCCATGTACTGTCAGCCTTTGCGGCAGGCCGGTGGGGCAACTGTCGGCTAAAGATCCATTCGCCAGGCACTTTTCGGTCAAATCGACCAAAATACGACCTTCTTTGGGCGCTGTGAAGCTAAATTCCGGGGCTTAGGCAATAAAAATGAGCAGCAATTTCGGGTATGCTACTTCATCCGAAGGGTGAAAAGGTGCTTTAAACGTCCTATACGCCCGACCATTCGTGGTTCTGAAGCGGGCAGTAAAAAGCGCTATGCCGGTATGGTTGTTAAAAATCAACAACCGGAAATGGTCTTTAAAGGGTTGGAAACGGTTCGCACTGATTGGACAGACGTGGCGAGAGACTTTCAAAAGAATCTTTACCAAATCGTCTTTGATGATCGCGACCCAAGCCAATTTATCAAAGACACCGTGGCGGCCACACTGAATGGAGAACGGGATAATCAGCTGGTTTATCGAAAACGCCTTAGAAGACCGCTCAGAGAGTACGTTAAAAACGTTCCACCCCATGCTCGATCTGCCAAAATAGCCGACGAAAAGAACAAAGCGCTTGGCAAGCCACTACAGTATCAACACAAAGGCTGGATCAACTATATCATCACCCTGAACGGGCCTGAGCCTTTGGACTATCTTGAATCAGACATTGATTACCAACACTACATTGAGAAACAGCTAAAGCCCATCGCGGAAGGCATTCTGCCCTTTATCGGGATGGACTTTGATCGCCTAATAGATAATCAAATGGCCTTATTCTAGGGAACCTAGAAGTAAGTTCCTTAAGGCTCAATGATATTAAAGACACCTCTCGGCTTCTCAAACAACCTGAAGAAACTCACTAAATCCAGCTTACTACCCTCCACCGTCAAATCATCCGAGAACAGGGTTTCTTTGATCCCAGCCTGATCAGTGGCCATTTTGAGAAATAACTCATGAGTCACCTTAAGTGTGGCATCCGCATCACTGACAGGTTCAATTTGTTCAAAATGCAGAACGGCATTTTCAATCCACAAATAGAAATTTACCTGCCTGTCAGTGAAGGTGATATTGATCTTATGATGGCTATCAAAAGCTTCCGGGCCAATTAAACGGGCAGCCATTGATATAAAGAAGTTCTCAAGAGGTGCCTCTCTCAGAACCCCCTCCATCATTGCCACATCAACGCCTTTATCCGGGCCACCATGTCTCAGCTCATAAGCCCCCGTAAGATAATTATCTCGCCAAGGCGCTGATTCCGATTGGTATCCCAATTGATCATAAGCTTTAGCAAGGAGCTCTCGGGCCTTATCGTTGCCAGGGTCAGCAAAGACCAATTTATTCAAAAGTTCGGCTACCCAACGATATTCACCCTGGTCAAAAGCCGATTGAGCAGCAAGTAGAACCCTCTCAGCCCCTCCCATTAAGGCTATGTATTTATCCGCAGATTCTTCCGGAGGAAGCGGATTAAGATTCGCAGGGTTTCCGTCATACCAGCCTAAATACCACTGATAAACCGCTTTTGCATTATGTTTTACCGTTCCATAGTAACCACGGTTGGAAAAGTTACTGGCCAAACTCGGAGGCAACTCAATCTGTTCGGCTATCTCCGTTGGCGTATACCCTGCATTTAATAAACGCACCGACTGATCATGGATATATTTATAAGTATCCCGTTGAGCTTTAAGAAATGTCACCAGTTTTTCACTGCCCCATATCGGCCAGTGGTGACTGCCAAAATAGAGGTCACTTTTCTCTGCGTATTGAATGGCATCATGAATATAACCGCTCCACTTCAAAGCATCGCGCACTTTAGCCCCTCTCAAGGTATATAGGTTGTGGAGATTACGCGAAACCAATTCAGCGCCACACCAGGCTCGGAACTCAGGAAGATAGAAAGTAAATTCTGCAGGTGCTTCTGAACCGGATACCACCTGAAATTCAAATGTCACGCCGTCGATCTCATGACGTTCACCACTCTCGGAAATCAGCACATTGGGTTCTAAGATAGTGAACTGACCAAACGCAGGTTCCTTACCTAAGCCAGAGCCCACATGCCCTCTTTCAGATTTAGGTAATCGCTTTCCGTACATGTACATAGAGCGACGTCCCATTGCCATGCCTGCCACCACATTTTCACTGGTGGCCTCTTCCATAAAGCCTTCTGGCGCGATCACTTTAAGTTGCTGTTGGCTGACTTGTTCTGGAGAGGCAATGCCATGGGCACCGCCAAAGTGATCAATATGAGAATGGGTGAACAAAATGGCGCTAACGGGTCTTTTTCCTAATTGATCATTTACCAGTTTCATTGCCACGCGTGCCGTTTCCACTGTGGTTAACGGGTCTATCACGATCCAGCCCGTCTCTCCACGAATCACGGTCATATTGGCCAGATCGAAACCACGAACCTGATATATCCCCTCTGATAACTGATACAAACCATGCCTGTTGTTGAGTCCCGCCTGCCGCCAAAGACTAGGATTTACAGTTGCAGGAGCTTGTCCTTGTATGAACTCATAGGCCTTTGTGTTCCAGGCCAATTTTCCGGAGGCGGATACTTGAAGGCCTTCTACCGTGGCTATGAAGCCTCGTTTGGATTGTGCGATATCTTCAGAATCTTTGAGGGGAAGTTGCGCTTCGACAGCCTGATTCATTTTTTGTGTTATCTGGGTGGCGGGGGAAAAACCTTCGACCGAACCTATGCCATCAACAGTTTCTGTCTGAGATTGAGTACATCCAGTAATCAAAACCGCAATTAACAGAACCCATGTCCCGTGCTTAAACATAATCTCGAAACTCCCTGTAAAGCGCATGCGTCAGCGCATTGAAAAACCTTGTAAGATCAACTACTTTTAATAGCTATCAACAATAGCTGACCTAGGCACTTAAAAATAGATTTGAAAACTAGGGAACCTCTGAATATTTTAAATCATTTGTATTGCATGAGCAAGGATAGTCGGCAAAACAGGATGTACTTCTACGGAGTTGAAACGCTCAAAGAAGCTGAAGAGTTCGAGCCCTTACCAAGAGATGAGTATGACAAGCTGTTTCAGGCACCAAAAGAGCCTGATTCGTCAAAAGACCTTCAAAGCAATACGCAAAACGACAAGCCTAAGCAGTCATAACATGGCCTCCGTAATAAGCTAAGCATAGTAAAGACATGAGTAAGACTTCTGACAACGCAACTGAAAACGACACTGTAGTCGACCAAGGCCAGCCTCTAATCAGCCATCTGATAGAATTGCGCAC
>NZ_LWFE01001123.1:0-6761 GCF_001635675.1 Oleiphilus sp. HI0061
TTCAGCTGGCTTTATATTGTATGGCATATATTTAACTAATTCGCGCGGAGCGTTGTTGGCAACAATGTCTCAAGTCGGTTTATGGTTCTTTAATCGCTATGGCCTAAAGAAGAGCATGATTGCCGGGGCATTTGCAGCACCTGTTGCTTTGGTTGTAATGAGTATGTTTAGGGAAATAGACTCCGAAGAAGCTTCTGCTGAAGGGCGCTTAGAAGCTTGGTATGAAGGTTTTCAGTTGCTTTTCTGGAAGCCGGTTTTGGGGGTTGGTATGGGGCAGTTTACAGATCATCACTATCTGACAGCTCATAATTCTTTTGTTTTGGTGTTTTCTGAGCTGGGCTTGAGTGGCTACTATTTATGGGTTGGGTTCTTAACATTTTCTGCTCTGATGTTATTGCTTATCTGGAATAAGAAAATAAAGGGGAGCTTATTTGAGAAGGCAAGTGCTACTGAACAGTCCATTGCTCGTACCTTAACTTATTCTATGCTTGGCTACTTGGCGACAGCTTTTTTCCTAAGCCGTTCTTATACACCTATGTTATATATTTTTTGTGCGATGTTTGTTGCGGGTTTTTATCGTACGACTGGATATCAAAAGGGTTACTATCGTCTCAGCTTTAAAGACTATTCAGGCAAGGTTTTTCTAGTATTTTCAGCCAGCTTGGTTTTGATCTATTTTACGGTCCGTTTTTTATTGTGAGGTTACTTTGCCTAAGAGCGTGTTAAAAAACACCTACTTTTCTTCGATAAATATCTACTTCGAATATTTGCTAGGTTTGATCATCTCTATACTGATCGCTCGCAGTTTGGGACCGGAGCAGTTTGGTGTCTATAGCTATCTGGTAAAAGTGGCGGGTATCAGTATTATTCTGACAAATGCAGGTATTTCTACTGGTGCAATAAAATTTATAGCGGAAGCACGTGCTCAGGGGCGCGAAGAAAAGATACCGGCAATATTTAAATACTTCCATAAGATCCAAATGCTCAAGACTGCTCTAGTAACAGGAGGCTTGACTGTGCTTGTGCTTCTTGTGCCAAACTTATTGATCGAAGAGCAGTACAGGCATTTACTGTTTTTTCTGATATTGGCAATTATTTTTAAAAGTGCGCATATGTATCGTGTGGGGGTGTTTAAAGGCTTCGAGCGTTTTGATTTCCTTGCTTATACCGTGTTGTTGGTGGCGCCAATAAACTTACTACTGGTTTGTGTGGTTAAATACTTAATGCCTGAATTGGCAAACTTCTACATGCTGTTTTCGGGCGTTGCTGTATGTTACTGGTTTATTTCGGGTTTTTACTTGAAGCGTTTGAGCCTAAAAAAGGGGGGGGAGCCAGCTATAACGCTTGATACGGCTTTACGGAAACGTATATCACATCATCTAAAAATTGTATCTATCAATACTATTATTGGCAGTCTGGCTATTGGGCAGTGCGAGGTTTTATTGTTAAAATATTACGCAAGTAACGAGGCTATTTCGTACTTTACGATTGCTCTGACTATCTCTGGTGCTGCCTTGTTATTGGTTCCCGGCGTATATAGCTCGGTTCTACTACCAGTTATTGCTCGCTCGGTGGCTGATGTAAATCAGGATCCTGCCGTGCGTATCAAGGAATCATCGCGTTACTTGTTCACATTAGGGGTAATGGTGGCCGCACCAACCTTGTATTTTGGCGAGCATGTGGTGGCGCTTCTCTATGGTGATGCCTTTTCTCAGGCGGGTATTATATTAGGGTTCTTTATTGTTGTGGGAACACTGAATGCTTTTAAGGAGCCGGTGAATGCTTATTTGCTCAGTGTTGATAAGCAGTCGCTGATGCTTAAGCTGAGTATTTTTGCGCTTATTCTGTCTTTGAGTGTGAATTTGACTCTCATTTCTCAGTGGGGGTTACAGGGTGCTATCACTGCATACATTATCGTGGCAATTGTTCTTGTTGTCGTGCTTCTCGGGATCGCTTATCGCTTCCTGGGGATTGTTCCGGATATCAGAAAACTATTGTGGGTGCTTGTTTCTGCATTTGTTTCCTTACAGTTCTCGATCTATGTATCCGGCTTTTTTGAGGGGGTTGTGGAAATTATCGTTGGCTATATTTGCTTCGGGTTAGTGTATCTGCTGTTGCTGATCGTGCTGAATGCACTGAGTGCCAGCGATTACCAAATGCTAAAAACGATGAGCGAGCGTTTAGGGCCAAAAGTGTCGGCAATAATTTGTCTGCTTGTGAATGTACGCTTAAAGATATAACAGGGACGAGATATGTATAGCTGGTTGTTTAGAACATTATTATATCCGCTTTATGAAACACATATGGCTAAGCGTAAGACGCTTGCTTATGTTCATGAGTACCAAGAAAACCAAAATCGTTCTCTATCTACTCTGGAGTCTATTCAACTAGATAAGCTTCGAGCCTTGCTGGTTCATACTTATGAGAATTGTGCTTTTTATCAGTCGCAGTGGGATCAGATTGGATTTGACCCCGCCGCTGTAGAGAGTGTCAAAGACCTTGAGGTATTACCTGTACTTGATAAAGATGTTATTCGTGATAACTACGAAGGCTTTGTAGCAGCTACACATAAAGGGAAGAACATTAAGAAAGCTACCGGAGGTTCATCCGGTGTGCCGTTCAGGTTTGAATTGGATCAAGAAAGTAATGAGCGCCGGCAAGGAGTCATGTGGAGAGGGTATGGAAACCTTGGTGCCGGGCTTGGTGTTAAATCACTTTATTTGTGGGGAGCGAACATTGCGCCTGTTGGTGCTAAGTCAGCCCTTAAAGATAAGCTTTATCACGCTTTCTATAATCGAAAGATATTAAACTCTTTCGAAATGACGGCATATAACTTGGGAACTTATGTTGAGCAGATTAACGCCTACAAAGCTGAGGCAATAGTTTCTTATGTCAACCCTTTGGTAACGTTGGCAGATTATATTATCGAGAATGATATAACCATTAAATCACCTAAGTCGATTTTGACTGGCGCCGAACCATTATATGAGTTTCAGCGGGAAAAAATCGAAAGAGCTTTCCGAGCGCCAGTATATAATACTTACGGTTGTCGGGAGTTTATGTTGATTGGTTCGGAGTGCAAAGAAAAGAATGGTTTGCATACAAATATTGATCACCTTGTTGTAGAGCTGTTGGGAGATCAAAATAAAGTGATTTCTGAAGCCGGAGTGTCTGGTGATGTGGTGGTAACCGACTTGCACAATTACGGCTTTCCACTTATTCGGTATCGAAATGGGGATCGTGCGACGATTTCTTCTGCTACCACTTGTCAGTGTGGTTCGCCTTTCCCGCTGCTTCAATCTATTGATGGCCGTAAGCTGGACGTGATTAAGACGCCCGATGGGAGAACTATTCCGGGCGAGTTTTTTCCTCATTTGCTAAAGGATTTCACCAGTATCAAACAGTTTCAGGTTGTGCAAAATACCTTGGATAGTGTTGATATTTTCTTGGTTTTATTTTCGGAGGATTCTGATCAGTTAAAACGAGTCAAACACTTAGTTGAAGAAAATGTTGGTAGCGAAGTGCTTGTGAATATTGAACTCGTTCCTGAGATCGCCTTAACATCAAGTGGTAAGCTGAGAGTCACTATCAGTAATTTATCATGAAGCTTCTTATCGTTACGAACTTATACCCACTGCCATGGGAACCGAATCGCGCAACTTTTAATAAGCAGCAGTTTGACCGCTTGGCAGAGCGGCATGAGCTTACACTTATCGTCCCAATTGCTTGGCCAGAATATCTTCGCAAGAGAGCGCAGATTAGTTCCTATTCTGCCAGCACTAAATACACAGTTAAGTATATTTGCTATTGGTATACGCCGAAGCTATTTCAGCAGCATTTCGGTCATTTTATGTTTTGGTCGGTCTTAAAAGGCGCGAGGGAGTTAATTTCCTTTTCAGATTTTGATGCAGTGCTAGGTAGTTGGGCGCATCCTGATGGTTTTGTTGCGCAAAAGCTCTCATATAGGCTGAAGCTACCTTATTTTATTAAGGTGCACGGCAGTGATATCAATGTGCTGACAGAGGATAAGAATAGAAATAAACAGATTCAACAAGTATGCAAAGGGGCTACGCATATTTTTACGCCCTCTGATGCTTTGCGGCTTAAGGTTTGTGGCTTGGGAGTTGAGAAGTCTAAGGTAACCAGAGTATACAACGGTGTTGATAATAAGTTGTTTTATCCAGAGGAAATAGCGTCAAATCCTTATTTCTTATTTGTCGGAAACCTTAAAAAAGATAAAGGTGTGTTAGACCTCCTAGATGCGTATGATGGCTATGTAAAAAGTGGAGGGAGTAAACTATTAAAGTTTATTGGTGATGGCGCTATGAGCCCGGTATTGGCTGAAAGAGTCGCTGCTTATGGCTTAGAGGCCAAAGTTTCTATGTTAGGAGCCCTAAAGCATGCTGATACAGCAAAGTATATACGCCAAAGTGGTTTGTTAATACTTCCTTCGTATCATGAGGGAGTTCCAAATGTACTGCTTGAGGCTGCAAATTGTGGCGTACCGGTAGTTTCTACTCGAGTAGGTGGCATTCCAGAAGTGGTTAAGGATGGAGTTTCAGGTATTTTAATCGAAGCAGGCGATTGTGAGGCCTTAACTAAAGCTATGGTGGACTTTGATCTGAATACTGCTTGCTGGAATAGAGAAGTTATTAAGGCTCACGGAAACCTGTTTTCATGGCCAAAGAATGTAAATGAAATTGACCAAATTATATGTAAAGCAGTACAAGGAAGTTCGGATGCATAATAGCCGTAATGTAATATTGATTTGTAATTATTCCAAAAAAATTGGACAGAGTATATTTACGTGTTGAAGCAACTTTTAAAGACGTTAGTAGCTAAACTGCTTCCCTCATCAGTTTTATTGCTGAAGGGGGCGTCAGGAGAGGCTTCTGTTTACCTGACTTTTGATGATGGTCCAACGCCTAATGTTACCGATAAGTTGTTTAGCTTATTAGAAAAGCATAATGCTAAGGCGACATTTTTTGTAATTGGGAAAAAACTAGAACAACACTTCGAAATTGGGAAGAGCTTGGTAGAAGCTGGTCATGTGGTGGGTAACCACTCTTATGACCATATTGATTTTGGGCGTTTGCCTCTAGGTAAACAGCTAAAACAGGCAAATGATGCGGATGCTTGGATTAGTAAGCTGGAACAGTCGGGTTCCAGGTTGTTTCGGGCGCCGCAAGGGCGCTGGAGTTTTGGTTTGCTGTTTTCGTTAGTGAAAAACAAATTTCGTCCAGTGCATTGGAGCTACGATTCATTAGATTATTCCAATCTGAGTGCTGATCAGATTGTTGAAAACTTTAAGCAGAAACCGGTTGTAAATGGTGAAATTCTTTTATTTCACGACGACGCTGAGAAGTGTGTGCAGGTGCTAGAGATAATGCTTCCTCTATGGGAGAAGCAAGGGATTCAGTTTAAGGTGATTAGTTAATTATGAACATAGTTTACCATCATAGAACTCGTGGGCATGGTGCTGAAGGTGTCCATATTATGGGAATCGTCAATGCATTTAGAAAGATGGAACACCAAGTAACACTTCTTTCTCTTCCAGGCTCAGACCCGGAACATAAGGAAGAGCAGGTCTCTGGAAATAGTGTAAAGCAAGAAAGGGCTCCTTCCTTGATGTCTAGAATGCTCCATAAGCTAATGGAGATGACTAAGTATGTGCCTGAGTTTGTTTTCGAATTGATAGAACTTGCCTATAACCTAATCGCTTATATGCGGGTAGGTAAACAGCTTAAATCTCAAAATGCTGACATGTTATATGAGAGATATTCACTATTCATGTTTGGCGGTGTGTTGAGAGCTAGAAGGCTTGGTATTCCGGTTATTCTTGAAGTGAATGATGCTGCAATCGTTGAGCGGGTGCGGCCTTTGTTTTTTAAGGGGTTGGCTCGAAGAGTAGAAAAATGGGTGTTTAAGAAATGTGATGGGGTAGTGTTCATCTCTACTAATTTCAAAAACACTGTTGAGCGTGAACACGGAGTGATTGCCCCCAGTGTTATTTGCCCAAATGCGGCGGATATTGAACAATTTACCTTAGCTGGGGTAGATCGAACTCAAGTCAAAAAAGATCTAGGGCTCGAAGGCAAGGCGGTTTGCGGCTACGTTGGGGCCTTTGTTTACTGGCACGGCATTGATTGGTTTGTCAAAGAAATCGCACCTCGTTTAGCTGCTGAGCCTCAATTAGCTTTATTGTTGGTCGGTGATGGTGTTGTGTTTGAAGAGATCTTGGCTGTTGTGAGGGATAATGGTCTACAGGGGCAAGTGATTATGCCAGGTCGTGTGCCACATGAAAAAGTTGGGGATTATATTGCTGCAATGGATTATGGCATCCTTCCTGATTCCAATGAATACGGTTCGCCAATGAAGCTTTTTGAGATGATGGCGATGGGGGTTGCCTTGGTTTCGCCGTCATTCGAACCGATTGCAGAAGTCGTTGAAGATGGGGGAACTGGTTGGCTATTCCCCCCAAATGACAGAAAAAGTGCGGTTGAAAAGGTCATTGAACTATCAAAAGATACTCAAAATATCGAAAGAGTTGGCGAGCAGGCTGAGTCTTATATTCGTGATGAAAGGCAATGGACACATAATGTTCAGAAAATTTTAACGTTATTGTGAGGTCTTAGGTTTCGATGCTTAAATTGTTTCTTCAGGATATGCGCTATAAACAGAAGGTATTTGCTGATGATGGCGCCCCGGTAAGTTTGTTAAAAATATTCTTGAGTGATGGTACCTGTGCCAACTTTTTATAC
>NZ_LWFE01001124.1:0-1641 GCF_001635675.1 Oleiphilus sp. HI0061
CTTCAAGCCTTTCATTATTGTATTCTCCTACTTTTTTTATTGTGCCGGCCTTCAGCTCTATTTTAGTCCAATCGGGATATATAGACTTTGTACCGTTAGGCGCCCCTTTCTTTCTTAAATACAGCCCGCATCCATGCATACACAAACCTGTGCCAAGGTCCTACAATCCACCCTTGACCCAAGGACTACTACATACGCATTTTATCCAGTCTAGTTGCTGCTTGAATAATACGCGAATTAACAACCTGGTTCAATCATGGAAAGTCTGTGTGAGACACTGCTCTCACTCCAGCTCAACGTGCCCTTCGCAAAAGGAATATCCCTGCTACCAAACATACCGAAATAGGAATAACAGTCGCATAGATTGGATTAAAACCAAACACAATTGCACTCGGCCCTAACAGGTCTTGTGCATACTTGAACAACAGTCCAACCACTACCCCTGAAAACACCCTAAACCCCATCGTGACAGACCTAAGAGGCCCAAATACGAACGATATTGCCACCAAGACCAATACTGCCGTTGAAATTGGCTGAAACGCTTTCTTCCAAAATGACATCATATAAGCGTCAGAGTTTAAGTCCTGAGCTTCAAGATATTGAGAATAAGTATATAAACCCGATATAGATAAGTCGTCGGATGAGACAACCAACACACTAAGCACCGAGGGAGACAAGTCTGTTTGCCAAGTTTTAGTTGGGAAATGATTGACGTAAGTGCGCGCCCCTTTAAAGCTTGTTTCAATAACAGACTCTAACTGCCAAGTACCACGCTGAAAAATAGCACGCTTCGCAAACACACTACTTTCAAGCTGATGATCAGCATCATACCTCTGCAACGACACACCATGAAGCACACCGTTTGATTGCACGGCATTAAAGTGCATAAAAGTATTACCCTCCCGATGCCACACCCCTCTATGACTGGCAACATTTTGCTCTGCCCCCTGGAGAACCGCTCTACGACTCTGAGCTATACCTTCCGTTACAGGAGCAACAAACTCCCCCAAAAACAAACCAATAAGCACAACAACTATTGCAGGCTTCATCGCAAAAAAGACAATCCTTCTGGTCGATACACCCGCTGCACGAATCACCACCAACTCGCTATTTTTGGCAATTGCACCCAAGCCTATCAAGCACCCCATAAACGCCACCAAAGGCAAGTAGTCATATATTCGTCGAGGCAGGGTCGTCAGTACGAACAATGCGGCATCAATAATCCCGTACTGCTCACTCAAATCATTCACTTCCGCCATAAACGCAAACAAAACATCTAACGATAGAACAACCGCCGCAACCAATAGCATGGACGCCGCCACTGTTTGCACAATGTAACGATTAATTCTTCTCATTATTGTTCCCTAGCGCCATATATAATCTGCTAAAAAGCGTTTTCAAAAGTGCCTTATGGTTAATCAAAAATATGCCCTAATATCAGAAATTTGCTGAAGAACGATGCAGTTCATCATTTGGCTTGCTATTCTATGACGATACACGTTTTCAAACCACCTCATTATGTGCTTCAGCACTAATGACCTTCGATACGATAAGAGACAGAAATGAATTACAATATTGTCGATACCGCGATTTCATCACTAAAAGCAGACAGCCTATGCATAGGCCTATACGAAAATCAGA
>NZ_LWFE01001125.1:0-4724 GCF_001635675.1 Oleiphilus sp. HI0061
TCAATAATGTACTATATTAAATGAATGAAAAAATATAAAAACCAGGCCTTATGGCGAACTTATCTATTTGTCGTATTCTTTTCTATCGTCGTAACCGCATCTTTTTTATATGCTGAATGGCAGGAAATTAAGGATCACGCAGGTATTGAGCAAAGTTATGCAAATAACCTCGTCTCTCATTCTATGGAATCCTTGCTTCAAAAAAACTCAAATTTATTGAAAGTACTTGGTGAACGCTTTGTGGAGCTTGTTGGCGAGGGAGAAATAGCCCAGGTTCAGAAAAGTATGAACCAGGTTTTACGAGTGAATACCGAGTTGATAGGTTTAGGCTTGGTTGATGTAAACGGTCAGTTGATAGTCTCTACCTTCAAACATATGCCAAGCCAGGTTCCTAATTTGTTGACAAAAGCGGAAACCAAAGACACCTTTCGCAAGACCCTGGAATCATCGAAATTAGTGATGGGAAGGACCTATTACTTCCAAGCATTGAATTCGTGGGTCATACCTATCCGGCTTCGGGTATTAGATAGCGAAGGACAGGTTGCAGCTGTTGTGGTAGCAGGCTTTAAACTAGGCGCTTCTCATGGTTTATGGTCTAGAGAAAATCTACCAAAACACCTTGCTTTGACAGTCGTTCGTGGCGATTACTATCGTCAATATGTCTCGTATATTGATGAAAATGAATATCAGGATTGGTATGGCTCGGCGGTAGAGAGTAAATTCGTTGAATATTTGGATAACTTATTCAAGGTTCAAGCAGGTGTGGGAATAAAAGCCCTTCGGGCAGGCGACAAGCTTGTTTCAGCGATTGTGCCTAATAAACGAGGTGAGCTAAATTTTGCATCGATTAGCTATGACCCTGTGTTTGAGCATTTTACCATTGTTAGCACTAGACTTGACTTGCTCTATGATAAATTTTGGTACACCCTGTCTTGGGTCCTTAGTGCCTTTATTCTGTTTAATATCGGCTTATTTATTATTTTCCGTTTGAATATTCGTCTCCACTTACAGACGGAGCAGTCACTACATCACCAGATTGAACATGACCCGCTAACCAAGTTACCTAACCGGCGCTTTCTGACACAGAACTTCGAATCCTGGGCAAATAAGTATGCTCAGGGCTTCTCTCTACTCTATATTGACCTGAATAACTTTAAGTCGAGTAATGACTTACATGGTCACTCTGTTGGTGACCAGATTCTTTGTGAAGTGGCGAGCAGAACTACTGAACACTTCCAAGATTGTATGTGTATCAGACAAGGAGGCGATGAGTTTATTATCTTGACGGGTATGCGTGATAAAGGTGAGTTAAACAAGTTGTGTAAGGCTTACCTGGAGGTGCTACGAAACCCAGTTTCGTTGGAGCATTTAGAGTTTTCCATCAAGGCTTCAATCGGGGTTGCAATCAGTCCCTTTGATGGCAAGGTTCTGGATGAGCTGCAGCGAAAGGCAGACATGGCCATGTACGAAGCGAAGCAAAAACAGAGCGATATCTGTTTTTATTCCGTGGGAATGGAAGAGAAAACCAAGCGTGCTGCTGATATTGAGAAAGAACTTCTTAATGCGTTAGAAAAGGGTGAAATGTGTGTCGTCTATCAGCCTCAGGTCGACTCACAATCCCAGAAGGTATTAGGTGTCGAAGCTTTGGTTCGCTGGCAGAGTGATGTTTTGGGTTTTGTTCCGCCCGATCAGTTTATTTCGGTAGCAGAAGCAGCGGGCGTGATTCATGAACTGGGTGAGTTCGTACTAAAAACGGCTTTGGACGAATGTCTTGACGCTTGTAAACAGAGTCAGCACGCGCCGTTTAAACTGAGAGTATCGGTTAACGTTTCGGTGAGGCAACTGCTTAATGAAGACTTTGTCCCTATGATTAAACAGCTTGTTGAAAGGTATGACGGAGAAGCGCTTACTTTGATGATTGAGGTGACAGAAAGCCTGTTTATTGAAGATTTGGACAAAGCAAAGGATGTATTGAATCAGGTCTCGTTATTGGGCGTGTATACTTCTTTGGATGACTTTGGTACAGGCTACTCTTCTCTAAGTGTACTGAGTAAATTACCTATCAATGAACTGAAAATCGATCGAAGCTTCGTTAATGATATTTTGATTGACGAGCAGGATTGGCTACTGGCAAAAAGTATTATCAACTTAAGCAAGAGTTTATCTATTCCCGTCGTCGCTGAAGGTGTAGAAACTAAAGAACAGGCTGATATTTTGGCAGCCAATGGCTGCGATGTATTCCAGGGCTACTATTTTGCTAAACCTATGCCGAAAAATGAACTGGTTTCATTCTTAAGAGAGTAGATCTTAGCTATTGCTCGTTACCTTGGCTATGAGTGTATAAGTACACTCATAGGATTTAGCTCTGTTTAGTACTATTAGCGAACATTAACCCGCGATAGGGTTTTGGGAGTAAGGGTATGCAATTTAATAAAGTGTTCATAGCGCGGTTATTTGATGATACTTAGAGCTGATTTTAGCTGAGCTCTTCAATAAGTTGGCATAAGGCTTCAGGCTCGAAGGGTTTGGGCAGGTGGGCCTTCATTCCTGCAGCAATATAAGTGTCAATATCTTCTTTAAAGACATTCGCTGTCAATGCAACGATAGGGGTGTCCGGAGCAAGCGAGTCTGTGATAATAATTTGTGTAGCTTCTAAGCCATCCATTTCTGGCATCTGAATATCCATCAGTATCAGGTCGTACTGACTTTCTCGTAAGCATTGAATACATTCTAGGCCATTGTTGGCAAACGTGATTTCTGCGCCGAGTAAGAGGAGTGTCTCGTTTACTACTAGCTGGTTAATTTTATTGTCTTCTGCCACTAATATTTTTTTGCCTTTTAAACCTTGTGTTATAGGCGTTTCTTCATCTGAGGCTATTGACGTTTGCTTATCTAGAAAGTGATTGAGTACTTTTTCACTAGTGTAGGGAGCTTCAATTAAGTGAACCGAGCTAGGCAGATCATCGAACTGGGGGATTAGGTCGCTACTTAGAAGAAGTATGGTGGGCAAGGAGTATTTTCCTAATAACGCGTTAACGCGAGTGCTTAAATCGGGTATATCCTGGTTACATGAAAATAATAAATGACTGCTTGGCTCAGCATTAATATTAAGGCCTGAACTTCTGAGATCTGCTGATATTATTTCAGTTTCGAAGGTGCAAGGGCTAACAACTTTCAGCTTAAGATTGCTGAGCTGGTTTTTTTCCTCTTCTGATAAGTGTGTAAATGATAAAACATCTTGTGATTCATCTTTGCTCTTTCGAAGCGGTATCGATACATCAAAACACGAGCCTTTGTCTAAAGAGCTATCAACTCGAATAGTTCCGAGCATTAACTCAATGAAACTACGTGAAATACTCAGGCCCAAGCCTGTTCCACCAAATTTACGGGTAGTCGAGTCATCTGCCTGAACAAACTCTCTGAATATTAGTTTTTGTTGTTCTTCACTTAGCCCTATCCCTGTGTCTTTTACTTGAATCTTTAAGTAAGGTTGCGTGTAATTCTCGGTGAGATCAATTTTTAAGGTGACCCCGCCGGTTTCAGTGAACTTGATTGCGTTCGAGCATAAATTGGTAATGATTTGCGTGATTTTGGTAGCGTCGCCACAAAGTGGAATAGCCAGATTTGGCGGCGTTAATAAGATGAAGGAAATATTCTTCGCTTTCGCTGCAAAATTCATCGATGTGGCTAGAGGTCTGATAATGTCTTCAAGGACAAAGTCTGCCTGATCCAATGTGATTTTGTTGGCTTCTATCTTACTGAAATCCAAGACGTCATTGATTATTTGAAGTAATGAGCTGCCAGATAAGACAACATTCTCAAGGTAACTTTTGACTTCGCTGTCCTGAATACGGTTATAAGTCAGTTTGCTCAAACCGATGATGCCGTTTAGTGGTGTTCTTATTTCATGTGACATATTGGCGAGAAAACGCGATTTTGCTCTAGTGCTTTGCTCAGCCATCGTCTTGGCCTCATCAAGTTCCTGCGTTCGACGCTCAAGTGCCTGCCCAGTGCGTATTTGGCTGATATATAATTGATACATTAGCGCGATGGCGATAACACTCGTGATGGCGATGACCAGTAAAAAGTAGAGTTGCAACTTGAGTTGATGGCTCCAGCTTGTCCATGTTTTCGCTTGCGCATGCTCGACTTCCTGAATCACTTTACGGCTATAAACGTTCCATTTGTTATATAAACGGCCGAGCTTTTTACGTAGCGACTTGACTAGTTTAAGGTTGGTTGCATGATTCTCTTCATGGAGTTGTGCAATCGGCTCCCCAAAACCTTTAAGTGTCGAGGTGATTTTGCTGAGTTTATCGAGGTCGCCAAATTCTTGGTGTAAAGTTTTTGTTTTTTCGCTATCAAGGTCGTTGAGTATACTGCCGCGCATAATGCGAAAACCTTTTTTCAGGTTCTTAATGTTTTTTGAACTTGTTTCGGCCTGGTAGTCCTGAATGAGGGAGATGATTTTTAGCAATTTGGGGTTAACCCCGAGATTGTTATTAATTATCGCCAGATAAGGTTCAACTGCATCGTTGTTAATGTCTTTAATTGAATTGATAGAAAAACTTACGCCCGCCAAAATAATCAGCGCGAGAAGAACGAAGATGGCAACTAAAGTTTTCGGGGTTGCTATTCGACTTGATAGAGTTTTGTGTTGTTTGCTCATTCAACTTCGATAGATTTTATTTGCCAGACGGACATGTTGTAATAGAGGTCTCTTC
>NZ_LWFE01001126.1:0-5932 GCF_001635675.1 Oleiphilus sp. HI0061
TGGAATTTGAAGCGTCTAAGTTCGCGAGAAAATCCTTTGGTTATGTTCACCTTGTCGACTCAAGCAGTGATCGGTGCCTTTATGATTTTGCTGTTGGGGCCGTCTATCTTCCCTGAAGCCTTTGCATTTTTAGATCAAAGTGCGATGAAGTATCCATTATTGGGTGCGATGATTTTTGTTCAGGCCTTGGGTTTATTCCTTTCTACGCTGCACTTGGGTAAGCCTTTGCGTTTCTACCGTGGGTTTAATAACTTGCGTTGGTCACCACTTAGTCGGGAAGCCTTGGGTATAGCCATGTTCTTCGCGGGCCTATGTGGCTATACCGTGTTGTCTGCGATCAATGAATGGTTGCAGTTGGGTATCCTAGATTTGCTGATATCTATTGCGGGTGGTTTTGCGGTGATCTCTGCTTTGATAGGTTTGTACTTCATGCACTGTATCTATCGAATTAAAGCTCGCCCGTTCTGGAATCATTGGCAGGTATTGACCAGCTTCTTTGGCAGTATGTTTAGTGTCGGCGGAATTGTTTTTGCCGTGTTTGCTTGTATTGCTTATTCGCTTCAAGATTTAAGCTTTGCACCACTTCTGAGTGTCTTGTCTGGTCTGGTCTTTATTGGCTTGCTGGTTGAGTCAATAGGTCTTGTTGCTCATGCTCGTTACCTGAATACTGAACAAAAATCATCGCACCCAATAATGGATACTTCATCGCACTTTGATCTAAAAATGCAAAGGCTTCAGGGAAGATAGACGGCCCCAACAGCAAAATCATAAAGGCACCGATCACTGCTTGAGTCGACAAGGTGAACATAACCAAAGGATTTTCTCGCGAACTTAGACGCTTCAAATTCCAAGATCGCTCTTTACCTGCTTTCTCATCTACAACTGAACGATAACTTCCATCTTCTTGCTTATGGTACTTGAGAGGCTGAACATCTGTTCGCGTCATCTCTTCCGGTAGAGTTTTGATCTGCTGGAAACGAATATTAGGTTGCGTAATTGATGGGTCAGGGAAGCCAGGGATACTCGCCTCAGTCTGCTCTCTATTTTCTGGCGTATCTTCAATAACACCAAAGTTCAATGCATTACCCAAACAGGCCGACACACAGGCTGGCTTCAAGCCTACTTCTAAGCGGTCAACACACATATTACACTTCGATACCTGACCTTTAACCGGGTCAAGCTGTGGTGCGTTATAAGGACAAACCCAAGTACAGTAACCACAACCAAAGCAGGTATCAGGATCCTGGAGTACCGCACCATATTC
Source organism: Oleiphilus sp. HI0061 (assembly GCF_001635675.1). NCBI lineage: Bacteria > Pseudomonadati > Pseudomonadota > Gammaproteobacteria > Oceanospirillales > Oleiphilaceae > Oleiphilus > Oleiphilus sp. HI0061. The sequence goes on from NZ_LWFE01001126.1 coordinate 1,265, forward strand.
AGTATGCTTGGTATAAGCCTTTGTTGGACAGCCCTTCAAACAAACCGGGTCGTCACAATGGTTACACGCCATTGATATGTTCATGCGCTTATAGTCAGGGTAGGAACCCCCTTCTACATAACCAACCGAGCGGAAAGCCAAGTGAGCCGGATTTTCATTCTTTTCACTACAAGCGGCTTCGCAGGCATGGCAACCGATACAGTTGTCAGCGGTAAAGTGAAATCCGTGCTGCTTGTTTCGATTAGGGTTGCAACCTACAGAGGGGTTTTCATTGATCTGCATCGATCGCCCCTGCTCGAACGCGCCTTCGGTCAGATCCAATAAGTCAATCTTCTGCCCATAGCGGTTTTCTTCGCTTTCGTTCTTCTTCACCTTAGGATCATACAGCTTTGCATAGCCTTGCTCGTTATCCCTGAAGGTAAAAGTCGGTCTTTCGTTGGTGTTCTTTTCTTCGTTCGGCACACCGATCTGGTCCAAGCGGTCACGAACTTTTACTAATAAATTCAGCATATTAATATCCTCTTCGCTCAGCATTTAATTGACCAGCCACCGACTGGTCGACCGGTTCTATCTTGATCGCACACTGCTTAAAGGCAGGTTGCCTTGAGTGTGGGTCAAGCAAACCAAGCGAGACACGATTAACACAATCATGAAAGTGAAAAGGAATGAAAACCATATTTCTAGGAACTCTCTGCGTTAGCTGTACCATCACCACGGCATCACCGCGGCGCGAAACAATTCTCACATACGATTGATGCGCTACGCCTAACTCTGCAGCTGCGTCAGGGTTCATTTCCATGTAGGGGGTTGGGCTGAACTTATTCAGGTTACCCAACTTCCCGGTCTTAGTTCGGGTATGGAAGTGCTCCACTACCCGGCCACTATTCATCCAGAAGGGGTACTTGTCGCAAGGTGTTTCATTATTCTCGATATACGGCAAAGGAATCAGGTTCGCCTTCTTGCTCTTAGTCTGGAACTTACCGTCCGTATACAAACGAGGGTCGCCCTTGCCACTGTCATTTCCTTCGCGATAAGGCCACTGAATCCCTCTGGCTTCTTCCAGTATTTCATGCGTCATACCTGAAATATCTAAGGTTCTGCCATCACCTTTCGATAGCTGGCGCATTTCTTCAAAGGCCTCTGCCGTGGTATCAGGGAAGTTAATCTTCTGGCCATTCTCAAAACGCTTGGCCATTTCGTTAAAGATCCAGAAATCCGGCTTAGAGTTGGCATAAGGCTCAACCACTTTACGCACTAGGTTTACACGACGCTCCGTATTAGTGAAGCAACCTTCCTTTTCTGCCCAAACTGAACCCGGAAGATAGACATGAGAATATTGATTGGTTTCAACGTCACGGTAACTATCCTGAACAACCAAGAACTCCAGTTTTTCAAGCGTCTTACGAATTCGAGAGGTTTGCGGCATCGAGGTCATTGGGTTAGTCGCGATCAACCACAAGGCTTTAATCTGGCCCGTTTCAATTGCCGGGAAGATATCGGTTTGTTGCATCCCACGCTTAGTCGGGAAGAAGTCAGCATCGATACCCCAAAAATCTGCAATTTCCTGGCGGTGCTCTTCATTTTCCAAAGCCCTGTATCCTGGTAAGCCAGAACAAGAAGACCATTCACGCGTCCCCATAGCATTACACTGACCTGTAATAGACAAGCTGGTACCACCTGGCTTACCGATATTTCCGGTAATCAGGTTCAAGTTATTGATACCGACAACGCCGTCTGAACCATGAGTGCTCTGGTTAATCCCCATCGTCCAAATACTCATTGCAGCACCGGCTTTCGCATACAAGCGCGCGACATTACGAATCGTATCTTCATCAATACCACATATTTTTGAAGCACTGACCGGGTCGTAGTCCTTAACCAATGCTTCAACTTCTTCTATGCCCTGGGTGTTTGCATTGATGTAGTCTCGGTCTTCAAGACTTTCAGCCAAGATCACATGCATCAAACTATTCTGGAGCACCACATCGGTGCCAGGCGTGATGGGTAAGTGAATATCAGCAAATTGCGCCAACATGGTTACACGAGGGTCAACAACAATTACCGGGAATTTTCGCTTCTCTAAGGCCTCTTTAAGTCGCCAATAGATAATCGGGTGTTGCTCAGGCAGGTTTGAGCCCCAGGCAATTAAGCACTCCGTATGCTCAAAGTCCTCATAACAACCAGGAGGTCCGTCAGAACCAAAAGAGCGCTTATAGCCTGAAACGGCAGAAGCCATGCAAAGCGTCGTATTACCATCATAATGATTGGTACCAATACAACCTCGCACCAATTTACCCAAAGTATAAAATTCTTCAGTGAAGATCTGCCCAGTCGAGACGACAGCGACAGAATCTTTGCCGTACTTTTCCTGGATTCGCTTGAATTCAGCGGCCGTCTTATCGAGCGCTTGGTCCCAGCTGGCAGGCTTAAAGTCTTGATAGAATTTGTCGCGCATCAGAGGTTGACCACCGCGGCCCTCTGAATCAAATAGTTGGTGCTCAAAAATACCTTTAATACATAGCTTCCCACGATTTACATCTGCCCCGGTATCACCACGGGTTCCTACCGCTTTTCCATCCTCATCGATACCGACTTCAATCGAGCAACCAGTCGAGCAATAACCACAGGTGGTGTACTTCCATTCCTTAACAGGTTTTTCTACTATCTTGATAGGCTTTCTGTCTTTTCGACCAAACAACATAAACAAACACTCTCTCAATAATGAGCACCAATGCCGTGCAATACCTGAGCAATTTACTCAAGAATTGCACCAAGCTAGCGCAACATTTCTATAAGTCATTGATTTATAGATTAATAATTTTAGTAGCTGGAGTGATTTGCAATTAGCGAGCCAAGTTGTTGTCTAAATGATATCAGGGAAATTGCTGTCGATTTTACTGCTGGATCTGGCGGAGTGTTTTGTAGACAGAGCGGCCGTCCCAGGCTCGCTAGAGGGCTAGCAAGGGGGCAGATTCTGCGAGAGGTGGAACCGTTTGCCTACGGATTCGAGAAAAACCATACTTGTAGGCAGAGCCTTCCACGGCTCGCTGGCGGGCTAGCAAGGGTCAGGTTCTGCGAGGGGTTTCCCCCTCTGCCTACAGTAGCGTTGATTGCTTACTTGTTCAGTCGTTCATCAACCAATTTGGCGACCACTGAAGGATCGGCCAAGGTAGAGATATCCCCCAAGCTATCATGCTCGTTCGCGGCTATCTTGCGCAAAATACGGCGCATGATTTTACCAGAACGGGTCTTTGGCAACGCCGGTGCCCACTGTATGATATCCGGTGTCGCGACAGGGCCAATCTCTTTTCTCACCCATTGCTTCAAGGTGTCTTTGAGCGCGTCATTTAGGTCAATGTCATGGTCATGCATCATACTGACATAGACATAAATACCTTGGCCTTTAATATCGTGAGGGTAGCCAACAACAGCGGCTTCGGCAACATCTGGGTGAGCCACTAATGCACTTTCGATTTCAGCGGTGCCCATTCTGTGCCCCGAAATATTCAAGACATCATCAACACGACCGGTAATCCAGTAATAACCATCTTCATCGCGACGCGCACCATCACCTGTGAAGTACATACCTTCATAGGTACTAAAGTAGGTCTGGATAAAGCGTTCATGGTCGCCGTAGACAGTACGCATCTGCCCAGGCCAGCTATCCAGCATAACTAAATTACCTTCAGCTGCACCTTCCAGAATATTGCCTTCATTGTCGACAATCGCAGGTTTAACACCGAATAGAGGGCGTGTCGCCGAGCCAGGCTTTAATTCCGTGGCGCCAGGCAAAGGAGAAATCAGCACCCCACCCGTCTCGGTCTGCCACCAAGTATCGACAATCGGGCACTTTTCTTTACCTACTACACGGTGATACCAGTCCCAGGCTTCTGGGTTGATTGGTTCACCCACGCTTCCCAGCAAACGCAAGCTTGATAGGTCGCATTTTTCAACATAGGCATCGCCTTCTGCCATCAAGGCTCGAATTGCGGTCGGCGCAGTGTAGATAACGTTAATCTTATGCTTTTCAACAATCTGCCAAAAACGCGAAAAATCAGGGTAGTTCGGCACACCTTCATACATAACATTCACAGCACCATTCGCTAGCGGCCCATAAAGCATGTAAGTGTGGCCGGTGATCCAACCAAAATCAGCTGTACACCAGTAAACATCATTTTCCTGATAATCAAAAACAACTTCATGCGTCAGCGAGGCATAGACCATGTAACCGCCAGTCGTATGAAGAACACCTTTAGGCTTACCCGTCGAACCAGAGGTATAAAGCATAAAGAGCGGGTCTTCGGCATTCATTGGCTCAGGTTCACACTCACTCGAAGCACCTGCCAAAAGTTCATGATACCAAAGGTCTCGACCCTCGACCCAATTAACATCATTGCCGGTGCGTTTTAACACAAAGACATTTTCAACCGTCGTGACCGCATCGGTTTCAATCGCTGCATCGACATTTTTCTTTAGAGGAATCGCTTTGGCACCACGTACGCCTTCATCAGCCGTCACGACCCATTTCGCTGCACCGTCAGCGATACGAGCAGCCAAGGCTTCAGGAGAAAAACCACCAAACACAACAGAATGAATGGCACCAATACGAGCACAGGCCAACATCGCTACAGCAGTTTCAGGAACATTAGGCATATAGATAGTGACAAT
>NZ_LWFE01001127.1:0-3015 GCF_001635675.1 Oleiphilus sp. HI0061
TAATTGCGAACAGTCATAAATACTATCTTAATAAGATCCTTATCTATAGGGCTAATCACCAAAACTCTCTACAGTGTAACGTTCAAGTTCTATTGATTCATTCCAATAGTCCAACGTCAATCCAGCTTTGGCTTTAAGGTGATTTAAAAAATCAGACTTATCTGGCAGCTGCTCCCAGACAGAGGGTAGAAAAGTTGCTCTTCGATTACCTAACGTCAATATCAGGCCATCTATACCGACACGTAGTTGAGATAGTAAGTCTTGCTCTGAATTCACCTGCATCGGCTCTGGGGTGCTTAGTACAGAAATATGATATTGGAGTTTCTCGTATTCGCTCTGTGACATAGGCGAAAAGCGGGAGTCATTAAATGCTGCACGGTAAGCATTCTCTGCAATATCGAGCACTAGAGGCCGATAAGCCTGAAGAGAACCTATACAGCCGCGTAATTCTCCGCTAATTTTCAATGTAACAAAGCTGGCAAACTCTTTTACTAGCTCAGCATCATAGTCACCCATTTGAACGGACAAAGGCCTACCGTGATCTAAACCATGCCTGATAGATGCTTGTGCTATAGCGATCAGTTGCTGCTGATGCTGTTCATTCAAGGCCTTTCTCCTTTTATAAATACGCTAGCTTAGGAAAAACTCCAAGCACCGTAGCCAACCACTCTATCTTTATCTCCAGCAGTATCACCTGAATTACACAGTGCCAAGCGATGCGGCGTCAGATCACGTTTTAGTGCTATTTGAAGTAATCCATTCACCGGGTTTCGGCCACAGGCATCGTCATATTCAATCAAGTCTGCCTGAAGCGTGTCGATAGCTTCGGCAGTCTTGCTATCCTTTTTACTAGCGACTTCGTAGCTCAGAAAATGACTCAGGTCAGAACTGATGACAAACAAGGTATCTTCGCCACCCCATAAGGAATCAATCACCTTGGCAACCTGATGCTTATCCGCATCTCCAACAACTAAGGGAAGCAAACTGAAGTCGCCTAATAGCGCTTGTAGAAAAGGTAATTGAACTTCGAGGCTATGCTCCTGAAGGTGGGCCTGGTCAAGCGTTTGAGCTAGCCCCTTAAGCTCAAGTTTTTGGGTCGCTAGGTAATCAAGTTCGATCATTCCCAAGGGAGTCTCATAGCTATGGAAGTGGCTACTGGCCAAACCTTTAAAACCATAATGATGGGATGGCCCCAAGAGAACGACTCGTTTGATTTTATCGACATAGGGTAGCAAACTCGCGTAAGCCGAGGCAGCGACCGCACCTGAATAGATATACCCTGCATGAGGCACGATAATCGCTTTTGGCTGAGCTGCCGGTACTTCTGGCAAGACCGACAAGGCGATTTTCATACAGTCATCAATATTAGCGCGCAGCTGCTGCGGGTTGGACGGGTAAAACTGTCCTGCCACGGCAGGAGAACGACTCAAATTCATAGGTGAAGCCCTCCGTTTGTGCAAGGGAAATCGACTCGGCACATTGAGATTGACAAACTTAACCCCAATAATGATAAGTATAGAGGCCATTGATAAAAGGAAAAAGTAATTAGCTAGCAGAATCAAGGCAAAGCTAAGTGCCCGGCATGTGGCGCAGACTGTCCGGGATATTTCTCACAAGATAATGAATAGTGGAAAAGCTATGAGGCTCTTTATCGCAACCCCCTTATCAAATACAACACAAGCTGAAGTGTTACAGTATCAGCCGCCAACAGCTGAGGGCGCTCGCTTACTTCGCCCTGAACTCTTGCATATGACCTTACAGTTTATTGGTGAAGCAGAGCCTAAGGTGGTCAGCCAAGCACTGCAGAATATCCAATTCAATGCCTTTAGTACTCACTTCACTCAAACCGGAGTCTTTTCCCCTAAAAAGAGTAAGAACATTTTATGGCTCGGGCTCGCCCTGAATGATGACTTAGCTCGGCTGCAAAAAATGATTAGCCACTCACTACGCGAAGCGGGCATCAAAATCGACTCCCGTCAGTTCACCCCACATATCACTTTGGCGCGCTGTAAGCGCAGTATGGATAAGGCCTATATCGACGCATTCGTCAATCAAGAGCCCATCGCCAGGCCTTACCAGATTAATCAATTTCACCTATATCGTAGCCATAATAAAGGCGGGCAACTGCACTATGACATTATAGAGAGCTACTAGGCTTAAACGTCTGTATCGCTCAAACATACCGCGTACCGTATCTGCTCCCAGTCATAACCCTCACCCAAGGCCTCGAATACTGGTTTGATTCGTTCAGGCTTGTTCAAGCTTAGCCATTGTGCCTGAATACCCGCTATTTGTTCTGGCGATATCATCGTACTGACATCAACGTCTTCCCCATGAAAAGCCAGACGATATATATGGCTAATTATCGTAGACTTACTTAAACCTCTCGTTTTGGCGATCTCATTGGGTGACCGCCCTTGCTGATAGAGCGAAAAGGTCTCTCGATGCGTATCGCCTAGTTTCGCCATAGTAAAGTCACTACGCGCAGGTTTAGGCGGCAACTTTTTCCGCACAGGCCCACCAATAAGTAAGCGATCACTCTCATCAACCAAGCTCGATATTAAGGCAACGAAGGGTTCACCATACTTCTCACACTTATGATCCCCCACACCGCTGACCGTCAAGAAGGCGGCTAAGTTCCCAGGCTTAAGCCGAGACATATCTTTTAAGCTTGCATCTGAAAAAACGGTATAGCCCTGAACTTTATCCTTCTGCGAAATTTCTTTTCTGAGCCCTTTTAATGCCTCAAACAAAAGATGCTCAGCCTCGCTAAGATCGGCGTGCTTGTTCACTTTTTTCTCAACCTGATTGATTTTTGGATCTACAGGCTCACATAGCTGAACTGTCTTATCTCCTTTCAAAACAGCCATCGATAAGTCCGTCAGATGCAGTGTACTGCCTTGAGAAAAGTCGAGTGATAGATAGCCGCGATCAATCAGCTGTGTAATGTAGTGAGACCAGTCTTTCCAGGCGATGTCCTTACCTGCGCCGTAGGTCTTGATAGTATTTAGACCC
>NZ_LWFE01001128.1:0-3035 GCF_001635675.1 Oleiphilus sp. HI0061
GAACCTGCCCAAATGAAATATAGATGCTGCTGGTTATTGCAGCACCTATCATGCCTAGGCTTAGCAAGCTAATCATTGATATCAGTGCAATAAAAGTTTTGCAAGTACGTGAGTGTTTGCGGCGAGTTTTGAGAATACGAAGTTTTACTTTGTCGCCAACGTGGAAGTTGCCTGAGGCTAAGTGGTCAATTGCGGTAAAGCGAACCGGGCCTCCTTCATGCGGGTACTCAATGACAGGGTAAAAACCATTTTTAACGTAGGTTTGGCTAGTACTATTGTCGGCATGAGAAGTAAGGCTAGAGAATACTTGATGGATTGACACTACTTTTCCGTATTTAGCGTATGCGCCACGGAGAAAACGTGAATAGTCTCGATATAAAAAGGAACCGGCGACGGCAAGCGTCAAGCTTATTATTAAAGTAAAGGCGTCCATTAAATCCCAATTCTCCTGTACCTGAATCCATTTAGGTGCATGACTACAAAAAAGCGAGTGCCTTGAGACGGTAATAGTGTGTGGCAGGTCTCAAAGTGAGTGCGAATTGTCGCATAGATTTCGAAATCTGCAATGTCTTTTTAGAAATAATCAGGTCTTTTTACAGGAAAATAGCGAATAGGGTGAATTTAAATTCACTTTTATCACTCTCGGTAATATTCTTAGATGAAAAAGTTACCGAGAGCGATGGAAGAAAGAAGAAGCTAAGCGGTACTGCTATCGCTTTTAACGTAGTACTGGCTTAGATTGGTGCTGAGCCATAATTCATGGTCGGCTTCTTTGGCGGGTCAGCTCGTACGTTATTATCAACGCGTTCTACGTTACCACCTCTTTTTAGAAATTCTTCAATATCACTGCTTAGTTGTTGGCGTACAGTTTCTCTTACAACTCTGGGGGATTCGCTGCTGCATTCAGGGAGTGCAATGGCTTCTTGTGACATAATGGTACCTATCTATCTTTCTGCTATATCTCCAATTTCCTTTTATTTTTAAGGGTTTAGGAGATTTTGTGTTGCTTGTTTCTATTGTTTTCTGCACTGATCTATATAAACCGCCCAGCGACATGCCTATATTAAGGTTTATCTTTAATTATATGTAACAGTGCATTAAGTGGATAATATAATCTAAATTATAGCTTTGCAACATAAATCATTGGTTTTGTTGAATAAATTAATGTTTATATTTTCTTGTTTATCAAAGTGTCTGTTCCTGGTTTTGTAACAGAGGGCGTGATGCCTGTAACGCTAGGTGTTAAAAGGTGTTGAAATGAAAGATGCACAGGAATTATTGCTTAACTTGGCTAGGCTTAAGTTATCAGCGCAAGGGGAAGTGACTTAGTTGCGCGGAGCCTCTCCAATCATCACTTTCCAATCCCTAGTTGTTATAAGGACTTTTTAGGAGCCATTTTGGCTCCTTTTTTTTGCCTTGGATTCAGCGAGCTCTAATCCAGAATTTCGTCTAGAGCGTCATAGATTGCTGGCGTGCTAATGAGAAGGTTGTTGTTGTAGATGCAGGCAGGAATACCTTCAGGTACTGGGGTGAAGTGGCCGCAGCGTGCACCGGCTTCAAGGGCAATCAGTCTGGCTGCAGCGAAGTCCCAGGGGCTCAGTGACTCAAAATAGCCGTCAAGGCGGCCATTTGCAACCCAGCAGATATCCATTGCAGCAGAGCCTAGGCGGCGAATGTCTTGGCATTTCATCAGCACCTTTTCTGTTCGGCGCATGATTTCAGGTACGGTGCTTTTATCGTAAGGGAAACCCGTGGCAATCAGGGCTTTCCGTAAATTGTCTTGGTTGCTGACGGATAGCTTGTTCTGATTCAAATAAGAGCCTTGCCCCAAAATAGCGGAATAGCACTCGTCCAGAAACGGATTGTAGACAATTCCCACTTGTACCTCACCTTCACACGCGAATGCGATAGAGACGGCGACCATAAAGTGGCCGTGAGCATAATTAACGGTGCCGTCAATGGGGTCAATAATCCAGATGGGTTCAGCTAGGTCTTTGCCTTGGCTCGTATCGGTATATGTCTCTTCAGACATGATACGGTGGTGAGGGAATTTTTCTTGAATAGCTTCGATGATTAGTTTGTCTGCTGCAATGTCTGCAGATGTTACTAGCTCATGTTGATCTTTGTAATTCTGACTGAGTGAGCCTTTTGCTCGTTCCGACTTAATCATCGAGCCAGCTTTGATTGCTAGCTCTTTTGCGAATTTCTCTATGTCGCTATAGTTCATAGGTCACCCAGACAGATTAGTTTACAGGGTTTGGCTGCCTTAAGACTGCTGCTCTCGGGCAATGGCTCGGTAGGCAATGTCATCTCGATAGAACATACCTTCCCAGCTGATATTTTGTGCAAGCTGATAGGCCTTTTGCTGAGCTTCAGTCACATTGTTGCCCAGAGCTGTAGCGCATAATACTCTGCCACCAGACGTTGCTACTTGCTCGCCATCGAGTTTGGTGCCTGCATGAAATACTTTTGCAACATCAGACTCGCCTTGCTTTAGGCCTTTAATGATGAGGCCTTTGTCGTAGCTTCCTGGGTAGCCACCAGCGGCCAAGACAACGCCAACTGCTGCGCGAGAATCCCAGTCTGTTGTTGTTTTATCGAGAGTCTTATCCAATGCCGCATTGCATAGAGTAATTAGATCAGATTGCAGGCGCATCATAATAGGTTGTGTTTCAGGGTCGCCGAAACGGCAGTTATATTCGATGACTTTTGGTTGGCCATCTTTTGAAATCATTAAACCTGCATAGAGGAAGCCTGTATAGTCATTGCCTTCCTTCGCCATACCTTCGACGGTTGGGATAATGACTTCAGACATGATGCGATCATGGATCTCCTGGGTTACAACTGGAGCCGGTGAATAGGCACCCATTCCACCAGTATTTGGGCCAGTGTCGCCGTTGCCAACGCGCTTATGGTCCTGGCTGGTTGCCATCGGTAGAATATTCTTACCATCTGCAATAACGATGAAGCTGGCTTCTTCGCCATCAAGAAATTCTTCAATAACTACACGGCAGCCTGCTTCGCCAAAAGCATTG
>NZ_LWFE01001129.1:0-8133 GCF_001635675.1 Oleiphilus sp. HI0061
GCTAGTAAGTAATTACTCGCCGGTTTTTTCTTTAAATTCGCATAAGTCCTCAATTAAGCAGGCGCCGCATTTAGGTTTTCTGGCAACGCATGTGTAACGTCCGTGAAGAATAAGCCAGTGGTGAGCGTCTAATAAGAACTCTTTGGGAACAAATTTAAGAAGCTTCTTTTCAACTTCCAGTACATTCTTACCGGGTGCGATTTTTGTCCGATTGGACACTCTAAAAATATGCGTGTCGACGGCCATGGCAACTTGTTTAAATGCCGTGTTCAATACCACGTTTGCAGTTTTTCTTCCTACACCAGGCAAAGCCTCAAGCTCTTCTCTGGTTTGTGGGACCTCACTATTATGCTTATCTATCAGTATGTTGCATGTTTTAATGACGTTTTCTGCTTTTGCATTAAACAGGCCAATGGTTTTTATATAAGCCTTTAAGCCATCAAGGCCCAAGTCTCTAATTGTTTCGGGGGTATTGGCAATGGGAAACAGTTTATCGGTTGCTTTATTTACACCTTTGTCAGTTGCTTGGGCTGATAAGACGACAGCTATCAGTAACTCAAAAGGGGAGCTGTAGTTCAGCTCTGTCTCGGGGGATGGGTTTTCATTTCGTAAGCGTGTAAAAATTTCAGTGCGTTTGCTTTTATTCATAAGGTAGTAGCTAATATAGGCGGTAGGGAATGTTTACTTTTTGTGACTCTTTATGTATGAGGTTTGTATTTAAGATTTAATAGAGTATACTGCAGGCAGCCTAGAAAGCCCGGCTATTTTTTTATGTTCTGTGTTTAGACTTGCTAGTAATAGTGTTCAACCCGGTAAGCATAAGTTATATCCAGTTTTTCGGCGATTTTATGTTTTAGTTTTTTAGTCAGGATATGATTATGTCAGATAGAGTTACTGGTAAAGTTAAGTTTTTCAACGAATCTAAAGGTTTTGGTTTCATCGAGCAGGAAAATGGCCCAGACGTGTTTGTACACTTCAGCGCTATTCAATCTGATGGCTTCAAGACTCTTGCTGAAGGTCAGACTGTAGAATTTACAGTTGGTACTGGTCAGAAAGGTCCACAAGCTGAGAACGTTACTCCTATGTAATTTCTCTCGATGAGCATGCTACCCTCGTGGTATCAGCTTATTGAAAAAGAGCGCTTTTTAGCGCTCTTTTTTTTGCCTGTAAAAAATGCAGAGTGAGCAGTTCGCATGAGAGTGCTTGACGCCGAACTCCTAATAAACTCTTGGTTTAGCGTGAAATCGAGGGCTATGAGTGGTATCTTTTCGCTTTTATCGTGAAGGGAAGTAGGTATGAGCTCCAAACTGAGCGGCAAAAAGATATTACTTGGGATAACCGGCGGTATCGCAGCTTACAAATCTGCAGACCTGTGCAGGCAGCTCGTTAAGGCTGGCGCACAAGTACGTGTTGTGATGAGTAGGGGAGCTCAGCAATTTATTACCCCACTTAGCCTGCAGGCTTTGTCTGGTAACCCCGTCCAAACTGAACTGTTAGACTCCGATGCAGAAGCAGGAATGGGTCACATTGAACTGGCAAAATGGCCAGATCTTATCTTGGTTGCTCCAGCCACAGCTGACTTTTTAGCGAGATATGCTCAAGGTATGGCGGGCGACTTGCTTAATACTTTGCTGTTGGCTAGTACTGCTCAGGTATTCCTGGCGCCTGCAATGAATCAGGCTATGTGGTTGAACCCACTGACTCGGCGGAATATTTCTGAATTGACTAAAACTCTGGGGTCTGCAGTGACAATCCTGGGGCCAGCACAGGGAGAACAAGCCTGTGGGGATGTCGGTCCTGGCAGAATGTTAGAGCCCGCGGAGCTGTGTGAGTCGCTAGAGATATTAATTACTAAAGAACCATCTAGCTTATTGGCTGGGCGTAAGGTAGTGATCACTGCCGGACCAACACAGGAAGCGCTTGACCCGGTCCGCTATATTAGTAATCACAGCTCGGGGAAAATGGGCTATGCACTTGCTGAAAGTTGTGTTCGTGCAGGGGCAAAGGTTACCTTGGTTTCTGGCCCGACAAAACTTGACGCGCCCGATGGAGTTGAGCGTTTGAATGTATTGTCAGCAGTAGAAATGAGGGATACTGTTTTGGCACAGCTTGGCGGTTCAAATAATATTTTCATTGCGTGTGCAGCGGTGGCGGACTACAGGCCTCAGACGATACAAACAAAGAAAATAAAGAAGAAGCCTGATGAAGGCGAGTCGATGACTATTACCTTAGAGCAAAATCCGGATATTGTAGCGACAGTTTCCTCATTAAAGTCACGTCCTTTTACCGTTGGTTTTGCTGCAGAAACACATGATGTGTTGGATTATGCCAGAGACAAACTTAAGCGTAAGAACTTGGATATGATTATAGCGAATGATGTATCCAAGCCCGAGATAGGCTTTAACAGTGATCAGAATGAGGCATGGATAATTACTGCGCAAGATGAAAAGGCTTGCGCTAAGCAGTCCAAAGCCTCTTTAGCTGAAGAAATAGTAAAGGATATAGCAAAAAAAATGGATGGAAGCGCTTCTTAGCGAAACTCGCATATACAAAGCGAAAGAAGCATCTAAACTTATGTCGACAGTAAATAAATATTGAGAAGATCTGATAATGACGCGACAAACACTACAGGTAAAAATCTTGGATGAACGCTTGGGTTCAGAAATCCCCATGCCAGAATACGCAACTCAAGGCTCTGCTGGAATAGATTTAAGGGCTTGCTTAGATAAAAGCATAGAGCTGGCTCCTGGTGAAACCGTTTTGTTACCTACAGGGTTGTCTATTTATATCGAAGATCCGAATCTGGCTGCGATGATATTACCGCGATCCGGACTTGGGCATAAACATGGTATTGTTTTGGGCAACTTGGTAGGCCTGATTGACTCAGATTACCAAGGGCAGTTAATGGTTTCTTGCTGGAACCGGGGGAACTCAAACTTTGTTATTGAGGTTGGTGAACGCATTGCGCAGTTAGTGCTTGTGCCGGTTGTTCAGGCGCAATTTGAGGTTGTTGAAGAATTTACGGAAAGTGCTCGCGGTGAGGGCGGTTTTGGTTCGACTGGCAGAGCATAGTAACAATAGAGTGAGAGCTTGAGCATGTTCAAAAAGAAAGATACGGTTGTCAAAGATAGCACTAAAGAAGAGGCGGCAGCCAAGAAGCCTGCGAAGAAAGTCAAATCTTCAAAGAAAACAAAAGTAGGAAAAAGCCTGGTATCGTGGATATACCAACCGGCCTTACTTGTGTTGATAGGCTTGACTGTATCGTATTTTTTAATTGACCAGTTCTCGCTACGTCAAAATGAAATTGCATTTAATGCAGAGGTAGATCAACAGCGTCTAGACTCTCTGGCTCAAAGTTTTAATGCTTACATAGATGCGAAAAAGCGAAGTGTAGCCAATATATCTTTACAAGATTCTGGCGAAGAAGGCTTATCAAGTCGTCAACTTAAGAGCTTTTGGGCAGAGCTTGATGCTGTTTATCAGGTGCCTAGTTCCAAGCTAGAAAGTTTGCGACAAAATAACCCAGCGCTTTCTTTTGCCAGTATCGACTTGCTGAGGCGTTCGCTAAAGAAAGAGAGCTTATTAATAGAACCCTTCTTTAACGAAGGTGTTTGGTATATTCAGTTTGCAAGCCCTGTAAAACAACGTGAATCACAAGCGTTGTCTGGTGATATTATGCTGGCTATATTTCAGTTGAATATCATCGAGTCAACTCTCAAGCAGAGTGAGGCGGCAAGTGCTGGTGAGGTGGCTTTGGCATCTCAGTCCGGGCGAGCGATCTTATCCTTTGGAAAAGGCAACTCGGCAAATAAACTAAAGAGTGCTACCAGTGTGCCTGGCGTCACAATTACCTACGCTCCTGATGCTAGAAAGTCCTTACAGATTGACCGAATAATGGTGATGATTATTTTGCTTGGGGTAGGTGTTGTGCTAATTCTTGGGCTAGTGTTAATCGCTCGGATGAACATGCTAAGTGTTCGTAAAGATATTCTTCAAGTTAGTCAAATGGCAGCTGGGCTTGCTTCGGGTGGCAAAACTGGGCGTGCCTCCTTCTCCTTTGGAGAGTTCACAGCAATGTCGTCAGCTGTATCTGAACACATAAAGCACTTATCCGCGAGTGCGAAGAAGTCTGTGCAACAGACCGCTAATAAGCCAAAAGAAGAGCAGTCTAAAAAAACAGCTCCTGTTTCGAATGACGTAGAAGATGATGCGCCTCTGTTTGATGATGATTTGCTTGATTTGGATGTGTTAAATGATGCAGAAGGTTCTGGAGCGCTTGGTGATACAGATGATATGGTTTCGGAAGTGCAAGGTCTGGATATAGATATTCCCCAGACTATTTTCCGCGCCTATGATATCCGGGGTGTGGTTGACGAAACCTTAAACGAAGGGCTTGTAGAGTTAATAGGTAAAGCTATTGCAAGTGAGGCGCTTCTTCAAGGGCAAAACGCGATATGCGTCGGGTTTGATGGTCGTTATTCTAGCGTACCGTACTCGGATTCATTGATCCGCGGGATCTTGAGTACCGGCCTGGATGTCGTCAATGTTGGGCAGGTTCCCACGCCGGTTTTATATTTCTCTACGCACCACTTTAAAACAGGAAGTGGTGTGATGATTACAGGCAGTCATAATCCAGCTAATTATAACGGCCTTAAGATCATGCTTGATGGTAAAACCTTGGCTGGCGATGATATTCAAAAGCTCTACAACCGTATCTTGTTGCAGGACTTTGAGCATGGAGAAGGTTCATGTACAGATAGCGATGTGACCCAAGAGTACATGGACACAATTCTAAATGATATTGCTGTTGCTGCGCCTTTAAAAGTTGTATTGGATGCGGGTAACGGCGTGGGCGGGAAGGTTGCGCCACAACTAATTGAAGAACTTGGTTGTGAAGTTATTCCATTGCATTGTGAGGTTGATGGTAGTTTTCCTAATCATCACCCTGACCCTAGTAACCCAGACAATCTCAGAGACTTGATTGCCGCAGTGCAAGAGCATGATGCGGATATCGGTTTAGCCTTCGACGGCGATGCAGATCGTTTGGGCGTTGTAACCAATACAGGTAAGATTATTTGGCCTGATCGTTTGTTGATGTTGTTCGCCAAAGACGTTGTCTCCCGTAACCCGGGAGCAGATATCTTATTTGATGTTAAATGCTCTCGACGCCTTAATGGTTTGATTAGCAGTTATGGCGGTCGCCCGGTAATGTGGAAGAGCGGACACTCTTATATGAAAGCTAAAATGAGAGAAACCGGGGCATTACTTGCTGGTGAAATGAGTGGTCATGTATTCTTCAAAGAGCGTTGGTTTGGCTTCGATGACGGTCTCTATGCTGCCGCTCGTTTATTAGAAGTCTTGGGTATTGAAGATCGCTCTTCTGAAGAAGTATTTGCCGATTTTCCTGAAGACTTAAGTACGCCTGAGATAAATATCAGTGTGACAGATGAGTCTAAATTTATGATCGTTGAAAGTCTGTGTGCTTTGAAAGACCAGTTTGTTGGTGGAAATATTTCCACGATAGATGGTTTACGAGTCGAATACCCAAATGCCTGGGGTTTATGTCGTGCATCCAATACCACTCCCGTATTGGTTCTGAGGTTCGAGGCTGATAATGAGGCAGCTTTAGAAGAAGTGAAGTCGATATTTAGGACGCAGCTTCAGATAGTCGATCCATCAATTGAATGTAATTTTTAGGTCAACCATTCTGACCTTTATTGTTTGTTAGGAAAAATATGAGTTTAACAAGAGAATCTGCTGGCCAGGTGGCTTCAGTATTAAGCAAAGCACTGCCTTATATTCAGCGCTTTTCAGGTAAAACCTTGGTGATTAAGTATGGTGGCAACGCCATGGAGAACGAAGACTTAAAGAACAGCTTTGCAAGAGATGTTGTGTTGATGAAGTTGGTGGGCATCAATCCGATTGTTGTGCATGGGGGCGGCCCCCAAATAGGTGACTTGCTTGAGCGTTTGAATATTGAAAGCCACTTCGTTGATGGTATGCGTGTCACCGATAGCCAGACGATGGATGTGGTCGAGATGGTCTTGGGCGGAAAAGTGAATNAGGAAATTGTTGCTCTTATTAACAGCAATGGAGGTAAGGCAATAGGTCTTACAGGGAAGGATGCAAACCTGATCAAGGCAACTAAACTTCATGTCGATAAAATAACTCCAGAAGTTGATCGACCAGAAATTATAGATTACGGTCATGTTGGTCAGGTCAAGTCGGTCGATACCTCGGTTATTGATATGATGACCAAAAGTGATGTGATACCCGTTATTGCACCGATCGGAGTCGGTGAAGATGGGATGTCTTATAATATCAATGCTGACTTGGTTGCTGGAAAAGTAGCTGAGGCGGTAGCAGCAGAAAAACTTATTCTACTGACAAATATTTCTGGTCTGCAGGATAAATCGGGAGAGGTGTTAACAGGTTTATCAACTGCTCAGGTCGATGAGTTGATTGCTGATGGAACGATATACGGCGGTATGTTGCCGAAAATTAAGTGCGCTTTAGAGGCTGTGAAAAACGGAGTAAAGAGTTCGCACATTATTGACGGTCGAGTTAGCCACTCAACACTTTTGGAAATCTTTACAGATGAAGGTGTTGGAACGCTGATTACTAATGACTAGTACTTAGTGTGCTGAGCGGTCAGTAATTATGGCCGCTTGATTGTTTTAAATAAGCGTACTTGATGACTCTTTGCTGTCAGAACCTACATTTGAACCGCCCACAACTTTATTCTTTCCTGAACGTTTTGCCTCGTGCATGAACTTATCAGCTTTACGAATTAGCTGCTCTGCACTCTCTCCATACTTGTATACGGCGACACCGATCGAAGCTGTGACAGTTCCTAGTTCAATCTTTTCTGCGCTGTCTGATAAAGTTTGTTTCGATAAGCGCTCACGAATATTCTCAGCGACAATGTAAGCTCCTTCGCAGGCCGTTTCAGGCAGTAGAATTGCGAATTGTTCGCCAGCAAACCGAGCAACCGAGTCGCAGCCCTTAATGTTGTTTTTTAAGAGTGTCGCGACAAAACGAAGAACTTTGTCGCCAATTGTATGACCAAATTGTTCATTAAAACGCTTGAAATCATCCAGGTCGATTAACAGTAGGCATAATGGTTTCTTCTCGGCTTTGCTGGAAGAAATAAAGTTTTCTATCTCCATATCAAAGGCACGGCGATTGTTCACCTTTGTGAGGGAATCTGTTGTTGCTTCAGAGTTAAGCTTTGATACTTCGGCCCTGAGTTTTTTCATTTCAAGCGCCATGCTTTCAAGGGAAGTTTGCATACTCTGTGCAGCGCTTTCACGCTTCTTGGTTTCATCTAGCAGATGGCTAATGAGTGACTTTATATCACTGATGTCACTGGCACCTTCCATTTTCTCAGAAAACGACGATAAGGTCTGCGCGTAATCAGTTAGTCCGTGACCCTCCTTATTAACTTTGTTGAGAAAGTTATGAATAATTTCTTTAACACTATTGCTCAGCTTATTGACTGCAGCTTCGTGGGCGTCTGAAATATATTTCTCATAGAGTGATTGAAGGGT
Source organism: Oleiphilus sp. HI0061 (assembly GCF_001635675.1). NCBI lineage: Bacteria > Pseudomonadati > Pseudomonadota > Gammaproteobacteria > Oceanospirillales > Oleiphilaceae > Oleiphilus > Oleiphilus sp. HI0061. The sequence goes on from NZ_LWFE01001129.1 coordinate 7,551, forward strand.
TTCCGTGGTATAGCTTGTCTTCTTAGCATCCAGTTCTTGAATTGCTTTGCTAAGTTCCGGGTTGTCACCCACGACGAACTCATACCAAATCGCATAATTATTAGGCGTAGTAGCGATATTTCGTTTGTTCATTTCCGGCAGCGTTTTTTTCAGAAGGTCTACTGCTCTGGATACATCATCTGAGTGCTTCATGGTAAGGGTCTAACTTCGACTTTAGCTATATAAATGGTGAAATGCTGAATTGGCAGTGATTAACCCATTAATTGCCTACAGCTTATAGATTTTAGCTTAGACCTAAATATCTGAAGATAAAGTTAAATTCTTAGAATATTTGCTATAGTTTGTATACGAAGTTGGATAAGTTACTTGGAACATAAGAAATGATTAAGAAGTTAGGGGCTTTATTGATTCTTGGGCTGCTCCTTGTAGCAGGCATCAAGGCCTATGCCACGTACTCTGCGATGCAGTTTATAGAAAGTTTTAAACAAGAGCATAGTAAAAGCCTTTCGTTAAGCNATTNCTGGCTATCGGTTGACTTTGAAGGGAATATCCATTTTGAGGGACTTGTTTTAACGCCTTTTAG
>NZ_LWFE01001130.1:0-6232 GCF_001635675.1 Oleiphilus sp. HI0061
TGCTGCTCTGGCTCCTTACCAACAACCCGAACCTTGTTCTCAATCAGGTCATGCATTAAGCCAGGGTCTTCAACCATTGGACGAACGGTTTCATAATGACGCCCATCGGTCGTCACCACATCAAAGTGCAAACCATCAATGGCAACTTCCTTAACCTGCCCCCCTTGAACTAATTCTATGAATTGTGAATAGTCCATTGGCTTCACTTTTTGTTGGCCATTGAAGTTGTTAAACACTGTCAACAAAACTGCTGCTATCACCAACCACAGAACCAGGTTTTTTACCATGTCATTCAAAGGAGAATCCCTCTTTTACCAGTATCTTTAGATACTTAATTTACGATTAAACAAACTAATTTAGTATTTCCCGAAATAATATTCCGAGACATTTCAAAACTTACACGACATAAGTCGACAACAAAGCAAAACCAAAGTGGCTCAATATACCGCCTGATTTCTTAAATAGCTATGCCCTGACAGGAGTTTTAAACACCTTTAATTTGTAAGGCATTCAACCCTTAAACCCAACACCTACTTGATAGATTTCCCGCGAGCGGGCCCTTGAAGCGTCCGGCTTACGGCTATATACCTTAGTAAACATCTGTCGCATATCTCCAATCAAGGAGTCAAAGCCCTCCCCCTGAAAAACCTTAGCGATAAATGCGCCATTAGGTTTTAAAGTTTGTCGCGCCATATCCAGAGCTAACTCAACCAGATACATCGCATTGGGTATATCAGAAGCAGCATTCCCACTCATATTGGGGGCCATATCTGAGATTACAAGGTCTACTTGACCATCAATTTCTGCCATAAGACGATCAAACACGTCTTCTTCAGTAAAGTCACCCTGAACAAAAGTCACATCAGGCAAGGCATCCATAGATAAAATATCGCTAGCGATTACCTTTCCACTTGGCCCAACCAGCTCTTGCGCTACCTGAGTCCAACCACCAGGCGCTGCCCCCAGGTCAATCACCGTCATACCCGGCTTAAACAGGCGGTCTTTTTTTTGAATCTCTAACAATTTGTAGCTGGCACGAGAACGATACCCATCTTCCTGTGACTGTTTTACATACTGATCATCGAAGTGCTCTTTCAACCACTTGGAACTTGATTTTGAACGAGCCATACCACCCTCTTTAAAAATTCTCGCTGCCCTGTCAGAGCATAAGCCTGACATTTAGCGGCATTATCAATCAAATAAAATAACTGTTAGAATGCGCGCCGTTAATACTTTTACTTACTATACGATTTCTACTACGGGTTATTTTCATGAGCTTAAGTTCTGCAGACAAAAAACATTATCGCACTATCGCACACAACCTAAACCCGGTGATTATAGTCGGAGATAAAGGTTTAAGCGAAGGCCTAATGGAAGAACTGAATCGCGCACTCAATGATCATGAGCTAATTAAAGTTAAAGTAGCAATTGGTGACCGCGATGACCGCAGTGCACTCATCACTGAGCTGGTCGAACAAAGTGGCGCCGAGCTAGTTCAAACAATAGGAAAAATCGCGGTGCTACTTAAGAAGAACAAGAAGCCTAACCCTAAGCTTTCAAACCTAATTCGTTAACCTTAAAATACAAATGGGGTGCGACATACGCACCTCTCTAAAATTTAAAAAACTGCCCAGCACTCCAAACACCAAGCTCAGTATCTTGCTCCGAGCGCTCACAAATATAATCTGCTAACTCGTAATAAACCGGCCGACTCAATTTTGCCATAAGCCCATGTCTTACCTTCACGTATGGCGACGGTTCCTGGCGTTCGTTATAGCTTACCTCGAGCGGGTGATCTGCCGACAAGGTGAAGTAATCGCCTAGCTGGGTAGAAAAATGCAGCTTTTGCGCTTCACCCTCACCTTCGCGATCTACCATCACGACAACAAAGGGCGCATCATCCACCGTAATTTTCATTTTCTCGTAAGGCGTCACCAGGAAGAAATCTTCACCATCACGGCGTAATATCCGCGACAACAGGCGAACCACTGCCTGCCGCTCCATCTTGTCTCCCTGATAATACCACTCACCCTGGGAATCAATACGTATATCTATCTCGCCAACTCGCTCCGGCTGCCACGTTTCAACAGGTGGCAAGCTATCATCCTCGCCAACTAATTCTCTTATCTGGGTCGCGATTGTCGGTAGGTCCCTATGCAGCCCCTCACCATCTATTTTTGCCATAGTTATAGGCCTCGCTGCCACTCTTGCCTAAGAGGAATTGCACCAGGCTTATTCAAAGCCAGATCAATTTTACTTAGCATCGCTTGCTTATCTGCCCCTAAATTACCTTTTAGCACCAAATAATTAGACGCGTGGTCGGAACGGAATACTGTATTTTCCAGTTCAAAATTAGCAATCAGGGTACGAATCTCATGAAATAAATCCAATTGTTCTAATGGCTCGTAATCACCATTAAATCCAGCCCTAAAGCGCTCTTCACCCATCGGAAAAGAAACTACTAACGTCGATACAAACTCTGGCTGTGTTTCATTCATAAGCTTGGCAGAGTTAACGGCATGTTGCTTTGAAAACTTCTTGCCACCCAAGCCATTTAATATCATCACGGAAGACTTGATGCCTGCAGCTTTTAACTTGAGTAAGGCGTCTTTAGAGCTTTCGTAAGTCTCACCCTTAACCACACATTCCAAGACTTTGTCGTCACCGGATTCACAGCCCACATATACCATGCTTAGGCCTAACGCTCTCAACTCAGCCAGCTCTTCTACCGTTTTTTTCTTAATATTTCTGGGTAAGCAATAAGCAGTAACACGTTCTTTATCTGGAAAGTAGCGATTAATACACTCAAGTATTTCTTTGAGGCGGCGGAACGACAAAGTCATTGCATCACCATCTGCCAAAAAGAAACGCCCGACATTCGGCATGCTCTTCGCCACTGCACTCACTTCTTGCTCTATCTCTTCGATCTTTTTGGGCTTGAACTTCTTCTGTTCAGCTGTATACATATCGCAAAAGGTGCACTTATTGTATGAACAACCATTGGTAACTTGAAGAATCAAAGACTTAGCTTCTGAAGGTGGACGAAATACGGGCTCAATGTAATTGATAGGCAAATAATTCATAAAATAATCACGGCAACTATTGGTTGAATCTAATCGTTTATTCTAACACAAGTCTTTATTAGCGAGCTCTCTATGGGGCAAACTGAGCTCACGAACCTTATCGAGACCGGTAATTTCTTTAGTTTCGATACGATATTCCCCCCTAGCAAGTCCATTAGACTGAGTAGCAAGAGAGATAAAGCAGTCTAAATCTGTTTCGAACTGCCAAAAAAGCCAAGGGTCAGAATCGCTTTTTTGCTCCGGCTCAAAACGCGCCAAATAACGATTAGAATCATCAAATAGAAAGGAAAAGCTTTTAAGCGGAATAGACATGCCTCGCCCATCTGCTTTCATATAAGCTTCTTTCAAAGTCCAGAGAGAAAAGAAACGATCTCGAAATGCTTCTTGGTCGAGCTTCTCTATCTGGGCGTATTCCTTGGTTGAAAACGAGTATTTGGCCAAAGGCTGAAAATCAACCTCACGCTTATGCGATTCAATGTCCACCCCCAACACCTCATCACGAGAAAAAGCCAGTACGATATGATTGTCAGAATGCGACAAATTAAAGCTCAGCGGGTAATTCGGCAATTCAGGTTTACCGTAATCATTATAATTAAAGCACCATGTTTTAGGTGAATTCCCGGGGAGATATCGGCTAAGCAAGGTGCGTAAGAGATAGCGCGATACGAGATATACATGACGATCTTTTTCAAAGACAAAACGTTCGTATCGCACACGTTCGTCCTCACTCAAAAGAGCAAGAAACTCATCAATATGAGACGCCACATTTATACGTTCAACGGAACAGAGCCAAAGATCTATGCGCTGAGCTTGCATAGCTTTTACCGATAAATTCACAAAACCTTCCACATACACTCGCCACAAAGCTCGCTATAAACGCAAGCTTTGAATCAGGCAGAACAGCTTAACAAAAGAAAGCTCTGTCGGCACTGCTTTAGTCTCCATCGACATCGGCGTTTTAAAGAATGCCCTGATCAGATACGAAAACATTAAAATGCCATCTTATTTCGTATATCATCAGAGCTTCTCCCGGTCCAACAAGCTCAAAACGGTGTCAACATGCCAAGCTTTACCCATTTCCCCCAAGCTGAAACACAATTCCCTCAAGACAAGGAATTATGCTACCTGAATCACGCTGCGGTAAGCCCTTGGCCTGCATGTACGGAGCTAGCCGTTGCCAGGTTCGCCAAAGAAAATGTTTACAGCGGCGCTCAGCACTACCCTCAATGGTTACAGGTCGAGCAAGAACTGCGCGAGCGCTTGGCCAAGTTAATCGGCCTATCATCTACCCATGAAATCGCACTGGCAAAAAACACCTCCGAGGCACTGTCAATGATTGCCTATGGCATTGAATGGCAAGCAGGTGATGAAGTAATTATCAGCAATCAGGAATTTCCGTCTAATCGCATAGTCTGGGAATCCCTGAGCCAGTTTGGTGTCACTGTAAACGTAGCAGATATAGACAAACAAGACCCTGTGCAGGCGATACAACAGCTGATAAGCCCCAAGACCAGGCTGGTTTCTATTAGCTCTGTTCAGTATGCAAGCGGCATTACAATTGACCTCCCGTCTCTTAGCCAGCTATGCAAAGCAGAACAATGCCTCCTTTGTGTGGATGCCATACAAAGTCTGGGCGCATTACCTTTCGATCAAACCTTAATCGATGCTGATTTCATTGTTGCCGATGGACATAAGTGGATGATGGCCGCCGAAGGTTTAGCGCTTTTCTATGTGAAAGGCATACATATCGAAACACTGAAGATCAATCAATTCGGTTGGCATATGATCGAACAGCGCGGCAACTACGACTCGCCCGAATGGACGCCAGCAAAGGACGCAAAACGCTTTGAGTGTGGCAGCCCCAACATGCTGGGGGTACAGGCTTTAAATGCCAGTTTGGGGCTACTGCTGGATATAGGCATCGACAATATTCATCAAGCCATATGCGAACGAACGAACTATCTGAAGGCACAATTACAAACCATTGATGACCTTTGTTTCATTTCTCCTGAAAATAAAAACCAAGCGCGTCAAAGTGGCATTATCTGCTTTCGCATTGAGGGGAAGGACAGCACTGAGCTATATCAAACACTTATGTCACGTAAAGTAATCTGTGCAAACCGGGGAGGAGGTATTCGTTTTTCCCCGCACTTTTATACCACCAAGCGAGTGATCAACCGGGCTGTAGAGATTCTGCGCGACTTAGTCTAAATAATTGGAGTCATTCATTTAAGAACCCTTCTTTTGGCTTTCTCCGTGCAGGCCACCTGCCGCTCTGTGTCCTCTGTGGTGGATTTGTTTTTTGGTTTTGATTTCAAGATTAAACCCCTTAACCACAGAGGGCACGGAGCGCTTTGCTGCACAGAGGAATAATAATTCTCTATAGAGCTCCTCTATAAAATGGGTGCAATTCAGGGCAGAGTAGAACATCTCCCCGAACTCATCATTCCCGAGGTGTTTTTACCAGGAAACCAGCTACGTCGATACCTCGTTCTGACCCTCATGGATCCCGGCTTAAGAGCACACCGGGCTAACAAAGAGACCTGTGAATTATTAGTGCGGGATAAGATCCTGGTGTAAATAAGCTAGGCCGGCTTCCATCAGCTCAAGCTCCAGTACTACTAGCTCACTCGTGATAAAAGGATGAGGTTGATAGGTATTACCTTCAACCAATAGGCTCACTAAGTCTCCGACCAATGGCTGATGCGATACCAACAGCACATTATCAATTCCGGCCTGATTAAGCTGACGAAGCACTTGTTTCGGCGAGGAGTCGGGTGTAATAAAAGGCTTGGTATGAACATCGCACTTCAGCTGGTCTTGATAAACCTTTGCCGTCTGCTGAGCTCTTAGTAAGGGGCTCACCCAAATTTGGCTCACCTCACTTAATATACTCAAATGCTCTTTTGCTAAAGCACTTGTCTGCTGCACACCTCTTTCTGTCAAGGGGCGAGAGAAGTCGCTTTCTGCATAAAATGATGCCTCACCATGCCTGGAAATAAAGAGCTTCATCGCTACTTAATCTCATCCAGAAGCTTGTCTTTAGCTTTTGCTTGCGGCCAATCAGAAAATGGATAGGGCTTCACTTCACTTGCGTAGCTCAGGAATTCACTAATTTGTTTTAGGTACAAGCCCAAAGTCCTACCGGC
>NZ_LWFE01001131.1:0-2017 GCF_001635675.1 Oleiphilus sp. HI0061
TAACCTGGGACTTATCTGCCGATGAATTGCATATATATGTTGATGGAAGCTCTGCTGCCTCATCGTCAATTTCATCTAACGGCACTATGGGTGATGTAGGAAATATCTTCTTCGGGGACAATTCATCTACTTATCTAACACCAGGCGCTTCAGCTTATGGCCGTTTGGATGAGATTAAAGTTTACGATAGCGTGCTGACTGAAGCAGAAATTGGAACGGCTATGGGGGACTCTCATGCTTGTAGCTCGTGTTCTTTAGGTAGTTTTTCGATTACTCAGCCTGACTATGGGTTAGCCTGCCCGAGTTCCAGAGCTGAAGTGAGTATTCAAGCTGTATGTGCGGATGGTGTTACTGATAAAACTGACTATGTTGGTACGATTGGTTTAAGTACCAATGATGATTCAAATAGCGAGTTTTATGATGCTGCTAGCGGTGGTTCCTCCATATCGGGTCTCACTCTGGATGGCTCTGAAAGCGGTGCAGCAACGGTCTTTTTATTCCATGAGAGGGCGGTTGATGGTGTGGTCGTGACCGCCGAAGATACTGCAGAGAGTGTAAGCTCTACCGCAACGCCGGGTACAAACTTTAGTGCTTACGGATTTGTTGCCACCAACCCGGCCTCTTTTGTTTGTGGTAATTCTGAATCGATGACATTAACCGCTGTCGGTCAAACTCAACCAAGTGGTAGTGCTTGTTCAGTGTTGACTGATTTTGACGGGAGTAAAGATTTAAAAGCATGGTTTGAGGTGAATTATCAATCTGATGAGTCACCCGCTATTGCAGATACGGCCAGGACTTCCCTAAGCCTTAATAACACGCTTATCGCTAACAGTTTACCTGCTAGTGATAATCTGACTTTAGATTTTGATCAAGGTGTAGCAGATCTTGACGTTAGGCATTTAGATGCTGGACAAATATTGTCTATTAACTTTGAACATGAGGATGGGCTCAGTGAAACGCCACTTATGCAAGGTCTTATGTCTAATGCCTTTGTTGTCTCTCCTTCCTTGATTGAGTCGACTGTACCGAGCGCGCCAAGTTGTTCTTCTCCTTTTGGATCTTGCAGTGAGTTTGCAACGGTCGGTGATAATTTTACTCAGCAGCTTAGAGCTGTCTGCGCGGATGCAAGCGCAACAACGGCTGAGAGCTATATCAGTCCTTCGCCAATATCGTTGCGTAGTAATCTTATTGCACCGCTAAGTGGTGTTAATGCCAATGTTGCCGAGAGCAATGTGGCCTTTACATTGGCAGATGATGGTGTTGTGTCGGTGACGCAACAAATAGATGAGGTGGGGGTTTTCACTATGGAAGCCTATGCCGTGCCCGATTATGCGGGTGAAGTCGTCAGCGGTGGTACAAGTGGTAATGTTGGTCGGTTTATCCCTGATCGTTTTGATGTGAGCTTTTCCGTCACAGGAGGAAATTTTGCCCCAGCGTGTAATGTCGTTGGACTATCGCCCTTCACTTATATGAATCAGGCCTTTCAATGGAATACTGTCCCTGAATTGACGATAAGTGCTGTACGTGCTGATGGCACGATTACACAAAACTATGAAGGTGATTTTTGGCGCTTGGGTGCAAACCTGGAGCTAGATGAGTCTTGTGGTGGTAGTGTAGGCGTTAAGGGTTTTTGCTATACCGATAATGCAGCGACGGCGGCGACATTATCCTCGCCAGTTGGAGATATAAGTTATGGTGCGACAACAGATATTGATGGAACGCTTAGCTTACTTATCCACTCTAGTAACCCTAACTTCAGTTATGATCGACCTGCAGGGACCAATATCGTTCCTTTTGACGCAGATATTGATTTGGTCGTTACTTTGGAAGACGATGATGATGTGACAGGCACTAGTAATTTAGCAGCGCTTGGTTTCCAATTTAGCTCAGAATTACGGCAAGGACGGTGGAAAATGGAGAATGCCTATGGGCCTGATACTCAAGCGTTAAAAATGAAGGCTTACCCCCAATATTATTCTAGCGCCGGAACCTTTGTTGCCCATACTGATGATCAATG
>NZ_LWFE01001132.1:0-7604 GCF_001635675.1 Oleiphilus sp. HI0061
GTTGAAGACAAAGAGAACTTCTTAAGCGCGCTTAAAGAGAGTGGCGTAAACGAGAAGACGCTTAAGCAAATTGATCTTAAAAACACCAACATTGGCTTCCAAGAAATCCGTACTCCCGGTGTAGAGAAAGCCTTACGGGGCGAAAGTGGCTTTGATATCTTTCCAGACTACCGAGGCGAAGAAGTTCTCTCTGCTTATGGTCCTCTAGAGTTTGAAGGTAGCCGATTCGCACTGCTATCAGAAGTCGACTACGCTGAAGCGCATGCTTTTGCAGGGGATATGATTCGCTCCTTTGCCATATCGGTATTCATTATTGCTGCCATTATTCTGTCTATCGTTGCTTATATCGCTTGGGCATTTTCCAAATCTCTTTCTACTCGCCTCAATACCGCTGTCGAAGTTTCCAATGCCGTTGCCAAAGGCGAAAGAGTTCATATCGAACAAAGCTCTCAGCAAGATGAAATCAGCGACCTAATGAGCGCTCTAGATCGCATGCAAACAGAATTGATTGGCGAATTCGAGCGCCGAGCAGAAGAAACCAGCCGTGTGACTAGCGCCCTGAAAGTTGCCAATACCAACCTGATGATGGCAGATAATGACCTTAACATCATCTACCTCAATAATGCGGTCGAAAAAATGTTTAAGGATGCTGAGTCAGACCTTCGCAAAGACTTACCTAAGTTCTCTGCCGATAACTTGATGGGTGTAAATATTGATGTTTTCCACAAGAATCCGGCTCATCAAAGACAGTTACTAGCCAGCTTAACGCAAAGCTATGAAAGTACTGCCAAAGTCGGTGGCCGCAGCTTCAGAATTGTTGCCAACCCTGTTGAAAGCGAGAACGGCAACCGTTTAGGTACTGTTGTTGAATGGGTAGACGAAACAGAGATGCTCGCCAAGCAAGCGCAGGAAAGACAAGAGGCTGCTGAAAATGTACGCCTGAAACAAGCTCTTGATAACGTAAGTGCTAACGTAATGGTTGCAGACGCCGAGCGAAACATCGTCTATATGAATGATGCCGTACTTGAAACACTTAAAATCGCGGAAGAAGATATTCAACAAGTACTTCCACAGTTTGATGCCAACAATTTACTTGGGCAATCAATTGATATCTTCCATAAAAACCCAAGCCATCAGAAAGAGCTACTAGAGAATCTAAGCGCTCAACACAAAGCCAATATTCAAGTTGGTCGACGCCATATGGAGCTATCAGTCAACCCGGTTAAGACCGAGTCCGGTGACCGTGTCGGTACAGTTGTTGAATGGAAGGATAACACTGAAGCATTGATAAAACGTGAGAATGAGTTACGCGTAGCAAACGAGAATGCTCGCTTAAAAGAAGCATTGGAGAATGTCAGCGCCAATGTGATGGTCGCCGATTATGATCGTACCATTGTCTATATGAACCCTGCGGTCATCAAAACACTCAAAAATGCAGAAGCGGCAATTAAATCAGCCCTACCCAACTTCGATACCGATAACTTATTGGGCCAGAGTATTGACCAATTCCATAAGAACCCGAACCATCAAATCAATGTGCTTGATAACTTGAGCGGCGAACACCAGGCTCATATCGAAGTCGGTGGCCGCCACATGGAGTTGCGCGTTAATGCCGTTGCGAATGAAGCTAAAGAGCGCATCGGAACAGTCGTTGAATGGTTCGACCGTACCAATGAGGTCATGATTCAGCAAGAAGTTGATAACATCGTAAACGCTGCAAGAGCTGGTGACTTGTCTCAGCGAATCGCTATAGCCGGTAAGGAAGGCTTCTTCAAGCAATTGAGTACAGGACTAAATGACGTACTCGATAATACCGACACCTTCATTTCTGATATGAGCAAGCTCTTTGAAGAAATGGCTGAAGGTAATTTGAGTCAGGCACTCTCTACTAATTACCAGGGTGATTTTGAGAATATCGCTAACAATGCTAATGCCACGCTTAGCAAATTGAGTTCTGTTCTAAGTGAAATCATGGGCATATCAAGCTCTGTAAATGAGTCCGCTAATGAGATCTCACAAGGCAGCGTCGACCTAAGCAACCGAACAGAAAGCCAGGCCAGCTCTCTGGAAGAAACCGCTGCCAGCATGGAAGAAATTACCAGTACGGTGAAAGAAAGCGAGAAGAACTCAGACGATGCAAACTACGAAGCTAACGATGCTCGTGTGAAAGCCGAGTCAGGCGGACAAGTTGTTAATCAGGCGGTTGAGGCGATGAAAGAAATTTCTGAATCCAGCAACAAGATTAATGACATTATCGGCGTCATTGATGAGATAGCTTTCCAAACTAACTTATTGGCACTTAACGCAGCTGTGGAAGCCGCAAGGGCAGGTGAACACGGACGTGGTTTTGCAGTGGTGGCAGGTGAAGTTCGAACCTTGTCCCAACGCTCCGCCAGTGCCGCGAAAGAGATCAAAGACCTTATTCGCGACAGTGTCAATAAAGTCGAGTCAGGCTCAATGTTAGTCAATCAGACAGGTGAAACCTTAAATGGCATCGTCCACTCCGTAGAGCAAGTTGCACGCCGTATAGAAAGCGTCAATGTTGCTGCCAAAGAACAATCTAACGGAATTGGACAGATCAACCAGGCCATTTCGCAAATGGATGAGATGACACAACAAAACGCAGCCTTGGTTGAAGAAACTGCCGCTGCGTCAAGGTCTATGAGTGACCAGGCGAGTAAGATGCAACAATTGGTTCGTTTCTTCAGAACCTAGTCTGTCTGTGGCATAATTCGCAGCCTAAACCGAAAGGGGAGTCATTTGACTCCCCTTTTTTTGCACCAAAGTCTCAAACCTAGATAAAAACGAACCACTATATGTCAGCACAAACGAACGATATTCTTCAACAAGAACTACTTAGCAATCTATCTCGCTACCAAGATAGAGCGGCTCGCGTTTTCCATGGCAGAGGTAAATACTTTGAAGCGCTAAGCAGTCTGAATATTGAGTGGTACCCGCCCTATTTATTTGTGCAAAACTTTTCAGAAAGTCTTAGTGATGATATCGCCGCAAGTCTCAAAAAAGTATTTGACAACAATCTGTATATTTCAGCGATCATCATACAAACACGCAGTTGGCCTGAGTTAGAAACATCTATTCTCTACCAACGAAGCGAGTGTGAACTCCCGATTGAGCATACCGCTAAACTGAGCGACAAGCTTAAAAACCATGTGAGCCTAGGAAAAAACCGAAACACCGGCGTGTTCCTGGATATGCGTGCAGGTTGGCAATGGGTTGAAGAAAATGCACAGGACAAGTCTGTGTTGAACCTGTTCTCTTATACCAGCATATTTTCCTTGTTTGCCCTAGAAGGTGGCGCCAAGAAAGTTATTAATATGGATATGTCTGCTGGCGCACTCCGAACAGCTCAGCGTAATCATAATCTCAACGGAATCAGTCAGGGTAAAGCGAATTTTGTAAAACGGGATATATTGAAGTCACGCAAACAATTTTCTTCTTACGGCCCCTTTGACTTGATTATTACCGATCCCCCGCCCTACCAAAAAAAGGCCTTTCGAGGCTGGCAGGACTACAAGCGACTACTTGGCTGGTGCAAGGATTGCCTGAACGAGAATGGCACTTTACTTGTCAGTCTCAACAATCCGCATGTTACACATCAGCAGTTTAAAGATGAACTGGGCGACTGTTTCCCAGAAACCAAAGAAATGACCATCATAGATAGCTGTGCAGAGATCAAAGAAAACGACCCTAGCAAAGGCTTAAAACTCATTGCAGTGAGCTTATAATATAGAGAGGGCAAATCACCTAAACTGAGTCAGCTATTCTTCTATTACATCGATGGTGTAAGAAAGGAAGCGCTCTCCTTCACCGGCCCCGGATTTCAATATCACGGTAAAGCCAATAAATAAGTCTTCGCCACTGCCAGGAGAAGGCAAACCTGTAACGGGAGGTTTTTTATACGTGACGCCCTGATACTTCAGCTTAAAGTTCTTTAGCACAATCTTAGGATCGTCCTCAGTACTCATCACATCAATCGTAATTGACTGCTCAGTATCGCTAGAGATTCTATAGTGACCCGATACCGCATGACCGCCGACAATATCAGCATTGGTCGCAGCAGCTAAGTTTCCGTTTGGCTTTAAGACTATTTTCTTACGTGCATCAGGTATTAAAGCTAAAGGTAATTCTGCCTGCTGCAGTTCTTCAATTATGACCTTTGCTTTTCGGTATTTAACTGTTTGTTAGATGGTTTATTATTGCGCCAGCAATAATAAACCATCTAACAAACACTGACCGAAAACGTTATACGAACCAACATGAAACAGCGAAACAAATCTAGCCTTTGGCTTTTCAAGAATACATTATTAATTCTACTTACCGCACTCATCTCATTCCAAGTCTCTGCCGGACTTGTTCTTAACCCTCAGCGCATCGTGTTACAAGACAGAGAAAGAAGTGCAAGCTTGGACTTACTAAACACTGATGATAAAGCAGGACGATACCAAATATACTTCGAGCACAAGTATATGAAAGAAGACGGCAGTATCGTTGATATAGAAAACCCAGAAGAAGGTGGGCCCTATGCAGGCGATATGATTCGTTACTCCCCTCGCCGAGTTGATATTCCTGCCGGTGGATCTCAAACAATTCGTGTCGCCGCTCGACGCCCTAAAGGTTTGGCAGAAGGGGAATATCTATCTCACCTGGTACTTAAACAGATCCCGCAAAAAGCTGACGCGAACTCTCCGGCTACCCCAAAGAACGATGAAGATATCCAACTAAACCTTGCCGTTCAGCCAGTATTAAAACTAGCAATCCCCGTAATCGTTAGAAAAGGCGCTTCTACGACCACGGCAAGCATCTCTGACATTCAGCCAATCGTGCAAAACGAGCAAGTAGAAGAGCTCCACTTCTCGCTACATCGCCAAGGAAATTTTTCTCTCTATGGGAACGTGGAACTATATGAGAAGAACGGTGAGCAACTTGGCTCCCGCGTAGGCTTTATTCGAGGTATCGCTTTATATACTCCAACTTTAAAACGACTAGTCAAAGTCCGCTTAAGCCAAGCGGCATCATTAACTGGAAAAGAATATCTTCTACGCTTTACTGAGGACGAAAAGTTTGGTGGCAGCAATGTCATCGAGCAAACGATAACATTCTAGACACCTGGCAGACTCTTATAACGTAAGATGGATTTTACCTAATATGCCACGCTATGCCGGCCTCTCGATTTTTCTCGTTTNTGGCGCTGTTTCTCCAGCTGTTCTTTCCTTTAAAATGTATATTTGGAAGAGGGCTGTCCTGTTCATCAAACCTACCGTTATTGTTGTGATCCAAATATGTGTGTGCGAGCACGCTGGCACTAGAGGCCACACTTTCAGAACTAAGGTAGAGGCTATTATGAGGTTTGTCGTAGGCAAGGGCAGAGCTAATGCTTAAGCCAATACTTTGATGGTCTTGTGTATCAAATCCGGCAGAAAGAGAAAACGAGTATTTGTCCAGACGCCAGCTGATCATATTGTCGAAGCTGTATGTGTCTTCTTCCGATAGAATGTAGCCTAACGAGGCTTGATAACTTACCCGTTTACTTGCTTGATAGTTGGCACTCGATTGGATGGAGTCCAGAACACCTTTCGGTAATATTTTATAGTTAGCTTCGGTCTTGAGTCTCCAGCTATGCCAGCGCCTGGTTGCGCTTAACGTGGTGATAAGAGAGTCTTCCACGTCATCTATATTATTGTGTGAGTAATTGATTAGATTGGCAATTTGGGTCTGACCAATGCGTGTGCTTAAGCGTTTAGAAAGTTGCCATTGTTCCTGTGCATTAGCATATTGAGCATGTTGAAGCTCCAGGTCGTAGGATATATCTTGTGACCAGATATCTGCCCAAAGACCATTGATTCGTAGTGTGCTATCCAGCTCCAGTTTCCCATCCGGGTTCTTATCACTAATGAAGTCTGTATATTTTTCTAAATCAAAGTTGATATTGGTATTAAGCAAGCGGGTCTTGTATGCAAGTGACCATGCGTGGCCGCTTTGCTGGTCAGAGACATATTTCAATTGTCCAAAACCTCCACCAAGCGAAGCGAAAAAGCCCAAGCTTGTATAGAGATGTTCTATCTCGTTGTCTATGGGGGTAAAGCGGCTGAGGGCACCTTGAATGGTGAGATAGTCGTTAAGCCCTGCGTTAAATTCAGACATAAAAAAAGATGAGGACTCGTCAAGCTCCTCTTCCTCAAGGCTAAGCAGGCGCTGGTTTCTATTTAGAGCATAGAGTTGAAAGTCCCACAAACCTTTGGCCAGCATTTGACCTCCGACCGTGATTTTTTTCTGTTCGCTTCGATATTGTCCCTGGGGCCCATAGATACGAATATCAAAGATGTTCTCTCCTAAATATGTAGAAATTTTGTCAAAGCGATATTGGCCATTGCTAGATGTGCTTGTGAAGTCAATTAAAGCGCCATTTCGATAAAGCTCAACTTCCCAGCCCGGCGGTGCATCGCCTTCTAGAAGTAGGTCACTGCTTTGTTCTTGGAGTGCATTGCTACCGCGCTTTAAGTGGACACCGCTGCCACTAACGGAGCCGGAAAGCAAAGCACTGGAATGACTGTTTACGTCACCAAACTTATATTGATCGATACCCAGAAATAATCGTTGCTCTGGCCCGCTTGCCGCTTTGCTAAAGGTAAGTCTAAGGTCTTGAGCCCCATCTTGGTTAACGTAACTGGTTTGTAGAGAGTGTTTCAGAATATCCATGACACCCTGAACAGTAGCCGAACTGTATTGGCTGATATCTGCCTCATACCTGCCCGTCAGATCGTTATATTTCTCAAAGCGCTCAGCACTGTGTGAAAACTCAATATCAAACGAAGGGGAACCAAGCCAGTCGTATTCATTGGGAAGGTAGTCGTGAGCCGTTTGAGCTTTAGCTTGTGGCTTTAGCTTGGCTCTTTTCTGGGCTCGCAGCTTTTGTGTCACGATTGGTAGTGGACTTGAGGACGATAGTTTAAGTTCAAGTTGCGATACATCCAGCAGTAAGCTGAGGTCGAACCATCGCTCGATGCTTTTTAAATTAATATATAAATCAAAACCATCAAGTGCATACTGAAAATCTTTTGGCCAGGTTTGGCGTTCGCCTTTGAGAAAAACACTTTTCTGATTGATGTCGAGAGAAAAGTTTCGGTCTTCTGAAATAAACCAGCCATCAAGCGACAGCGAATCCAAATTTAGCGTTAGAGGAAAATCCAGAGAATCTATCAACCCTTGTACGGGAATAAATGTATTCTCGGGTGTTTGATAGACGAAAAGAGATTCTTCGAGTAATAGCTGATCGTAACTTAATTGTACGATCAGTATATTATCCTCTGCCAACTCAACAGGTTCTGGAGGGAGCTCTGCAAAAGCATGCTCCCATACAGCTAAGTAAACGAGAAAAATCGAGAGGCCGGCATAGCGTGGCATATTAGGTAAAATCCATCTTACGTTATAAGAGTCTGCCAGGTGTCTAGAATGTTATCGTTTGCTCGATGACATTGCTGCCACCAAACTTTTCGTCCTCAGTAAAGCGTAGAAGATATTCTTTTCCAGTTAATGATGCCGCTTGGCTTAAGCGGACTTTGACTAGTCGTTTTAAAGTTGGAGTA
>NZ_LWFE01001133.1:0-904 GCF_001635675.1 Oleiphilus sp. HI0061
GGCCTACGGCCTACACAGAGAAAAGATTAAAGCTTTCATTTAGATGTGTCTCAATCCCTTCCTCTGTGCAGCGAAGCGCCCGGTGTCCTCGGTGGTTCATCGGTTTATCCCTTAAAGATTAAGACATAAAAGCTGATTCACCACCGAGAACACAGAGCGGCCTGTGGCCTGCACCGAGAAAAGATAATAGCTTTCTTTAGATGTGTCTCAATCTCTTCCTCTGTGTAGCGAAGCGCTCGGTGTCCTCGGTGGTTCAAATGTTTATTTCTTAGGGTTCCAAGGAATGACAAACATCAAATAATGTAAACAAATGTTAAAATAGACCACTCCACCAACTAGTAAGCCCCTCCTTTAAATGCTAAATTAGCGCCCATTAAGATGATCGTCATGCATGGTCATCACAGTGAAGTACTCTCTAATAATGATGGAATCAGGAATGATCGATACACTCTCTCGCCTAAGGCTCACTGGGCGTGCATTTCTTTTTGTAATAGCAGCTTTATTCTCGCTTCAATCTATTGCCCTACAGCCTACACCGGCGCAGCTCGAACAGTTTAAGGGTCTACCTGCAGCTGAGCAGGCTCGTTTAGCCAAGCAGTTTGGTATGGATATTCCCAATGTAAATGCTGCACAAGCACCTGAGGTAGCGCAAACTAACAGCGTCATGCCGGTGGCTCAGCGACAAGTAGCTGAGTCTGTGGGCGGTGAAATTGACACCAATGCTGAAATGGAAGAAGGCAAGCTACCCGCTTTCGGCTACGACCTATTCGCCGGCCAGCCAACGACCTTTGCACCCATAACTGATGTACCTGTTTCATCTGATTATGTATTAGGCCCGGGTGACTCACTAAAAGTGAATCTCTATGGTAAAGAAAGTCAATTTTTCGAGTTGGTTGTTGATCAG
>NZ_LWFE01001134.1:0-4200 GCF_001635675.1 Oleiphilus sp. HI0061
ATCAAGGTACCAAAAGGAGGGTAGGCAAACTTGGTACTGTTGAAATGATTCTTGCAGAATACTGATTTTGCATGAGAGAAGGTCAGGAAGCCTTGCTCGCCGTGGTAGGAGCCCATACCTGATTCACCAACGCCGCCAAAATGTAAGTCTTCTTGAGCAAAGTGAGAGACTGTGTCGTTAATGCAGACGCCGCCAGCTCGAACTTGTTCTAGTACATATTGCTGTTCGTCTTTGTCCATTCCAAAATAGTAAAGCGCCAAGGGCTGAGGGCGATCATTAATGAAGTCCAGAGCTTGGTCTAGCGACTTAGTGGGTAGGATTGGCAGGATTGGGCCAAAGAGTTCTTCTTGCATCACTAGCATATCATCAGTGGCATTTAGCACCAGGTGGATAGGCATCTTACGTGTACCGGTTTGCATATCTTCGTCAGCCGGGTTGCACTCAATAATCGTTGCGCCTTTGCTTTTTGCATCGTCCAGGTAAGATTGCAGGCGTGCGAGCTGTCGTTCATCGACTACGCTGGTGAAGTCAGTGTTGTGCTTCAGCGTTGGGTACATCTTGGCAAAGAAGTGTTGGAATCGATCAACGAAATGCTCCAGGCGGTGCTCTGGACAAAGAATGTAGTCAGGTGCAATGCAGGTTTGGCCAGCATTAAAAGCCTTACCAAAAACAACTGACTGTGTTGCATCGTCCATATTGACATCGTCAGAGATGATTGTTGGAGATTTGCCGCCAAGCTCAAGCGTGACGGGTGTTAAGTTAGCCGCCGCTGCTTTCATTACATGGCGGCCAACAGCCGTTGAACCGGTAAACAGTAAATGGTTCCATGGGATGCTAGAGAACTCAGTCGCGACTTCTGCATCACCCTGAACAATCGCAACCAGATCTTGAGGAAAGGTGTCGGAGATTAGTTGCTCGATTAGTGCAGAGGTCTGCGGTGTAAACTCTGACATCTTGATCATGGATCTGTTACCTGCAGCCAAAGCAGCGACAAGAGGGCCCATTGATAAAGACACGGTATAGTTCCAAGGCGAAATAATGCCAATAATCCCCAGCGGTTGATATTGCACAAAACCTGTCGCAGGTTGAAATAAAGGAGAGATCTTTTTCTTATCTTTGCTCATCCACGATTTCAGGTTTTTGATGTTGTAGTCGATGCCGTGAATGGTTGTCATTAGCTCAGCAAGTTTTGTTTCATCAGCAGAGCGGTTAGAAAAGTCGCTGGAAATTGTCTCGATAATCTCGTCTTGATTATCAAGAAGCATGCTTCTAAGTTTTTTAAGGTTTGCGACTCTTTCCTGATAAGAAGGCATTGGGTTTTTACGGAAAGCAGCTTTTTGCTCGGAAAAAATCTGATTCATGCGTTGGATTTGTTTTTTGCTTTCACTTATTTGAATGACTTCAGCAACCATGGGGATGAGCTCCGACAATATGTCTATCTGTTTGTGTTAGGCGAAAAATAGAAGAAAAACGAAAATAATCTACTTTTTACAATATACTTTATATTTTTAGAGTATATACTCTAAAAAGTCAACACTTAGAGATCAAAAATATGACTGCGAGTCATTTTTTAATTTTGGTGACCAGGATTGCATCCTGTTAAAAGCTATATATAGTGGCGCTGATCAGGTACAAGTACGCCTGACTTGAAGAGCTGCATAAGAAAATGTACATGATTGGGAGGTTAGTGAGTACATGAAAACCAAAGAAAAAATTGTATTGGCTGCGCTGGAGTTGTTTAACGAGCGTGGAGAGCGGAACGTATCGACTAACCATATTGCTGCTCACCTTGGAATGTCTCCCGGCAACCTGTATTACCACTTTAGAAATAAAAGCGACATTATTTACGAGATTTTTAAGAACTACGAGCTACTTGTAGATTCATATCTGAATGTGCCGAGCGGCAGAGCGATACATATAAATGATCTGATTACCTATTTGGATGCGGTCTTTAACGGTTTATGGGCTTATCGTTTCTTGCATAGAGATCTAGAGCATTTGCTGGACAGCGATGAGCGCCTGCGTGAAGATTATCGACGATTTACTTTACGTTGTTTGAGTGGTATCCAAAGCATTATTTATGCGATGGAGAAGAGTGAAATCTATCAGCCAATGGAAGATCAGCAGCGAAAGTCGAAAGCCTTAAATACCTGGTTGATTGTGACGAATTGGATGACTTACCTAAAAACTATCCAAAGTGCTGAGGACGAAGCGCAGGCGCTGAACCAGAAGAGTATTCAGCACGGTGTGTATCAAATACTCGACTATGTCATACCTTATTTGTATGAAGACAAACGGGCCTTAGCGCTGGAATTGCAGGAAAACTATCGCTTTGAAGGGATCGCGCCAAAAGTCTAATCTTCTTGGCTGTCTTCAGGGGAAGGGCTATTATCTAGCAAGCGCTGATTGATAATCTTGTCCAGAGCAAAGCGGCTTTCTTTTATGCCAGACTTTTTCAGGCTCGAAAACAAAATGACATCTTCCAGAGATTGGTGTGCTTCTAACTGCTTCTTAACCTGAAACATGACTTGCTTTGCAGGGCCAAACTTGAGTTTGTCGCTTTTAGTTAGAAGGATTAATGTAGGTAGCTGACATTCACTGGACCAGTCGAGTAGCATTTGGTCGAACTCGGTAAGAGGTTTGCGGATGTCCATGATAAGCACTAAGCCCGCAAGGCTTTCTCGGTTGCGTAGATAGTCATCGAGGTGCTTTCCCCATTCAGCTTTCAGGTCCAGGGATACCTTTGCAAAGCCATAGCCGGGCAGGTCGACTAGCCGAACCCCGGGCGTGCTAAGGGAAAAAAAGTTAATCAGTTGGGTTCTGCCGGGAGTCTTACTGGTTCGGGCAAGCTTCTTATTGTTAGTGATTGAGTTGATGGCTGAAGATTTTCCTGCATTGGAGCGACCGGCAAAGGCAACTTCAACGCCTTGGTCTGGCGGGCAGTTCTTGAGTTTTGATCCGCTTTGGCTGAAACGGGCGCTGTTGTAGGAGATATTCTTCGGCGTATTTGGGTGGTTCATGACTAACTCAATCAGAAAAAAGCACAGAATAAAAACCACTATTTAATGTAAGGGTTTTATCAGGAAGGGCTTAGTGTATAATAGCCTGAAATTTTTTGCCCATAATTTTCTGAGTGAGGGTGATCGGCTTGTTGTTTTAGTTTGATCAGCCATACTGTTAAGGTTTTGAAGATTAGAGAATTCATTAGCTTGTTTTGTCCTTCAGAGCTGCTTGGTTATGTGGGTAAAAATGACAATATTAGATTTATGTTTAGAGATGAAAGTGAGCGCAATTAAAATGAAAATGATTTTAAAAAGTGTAGTGATCGTTGCAGGTTTGGTAGGGTCTTTGGGGGCTTCAGCCGCTGGTGACGTTGAGGCAGGAAAGGCCGCTTCAGCTACGTGTGCTGGTTGTCACGGTGCCGATGGAAATAGTGTTGTTGCTAACTTTCCTAAACTGGCAGGCCAAGGTGAGAAGTACTTGGTTAAACAAATGAATGACATCAAAGAAGGTAAGCGTCCTGTAATCGAAATGACAGGCTTGCTTGATGCGCTTTCTGCACAGGATATCGAAAACATTGCCGCTTACTTTGCGTCACAAACAACTACGCCTGGCCAAGCAAAGAAAGACTTGGTAGAAAAAGGTGAGATCATGTACCGCCAGGGTAATGCAGCAACTAAGGTTGCGGCGTGTGCAGTAAAGCGATTATCGATGTCATCGATCAGAAGTCCAATGTTATTGCCTTGACCTCAGATGGAATGTTAGAAGTATTCAAATAGGAAGGTAGGGAACTAGAAAGCCGAGAAGCATATTGCTCCTCGGCAGAGACGAAGCTTATTTATATAAACCAGAAATATAGCTGGCAACTGCTTCAATTTCTTTGTCATTCAAACGAGCCGTTACTGAACGCATCATACGCGAATCACCATCGTTGCTACGCTCACCACTACGGAACTTCTTAAGCTGAGATGCGATGTAATCAGCATGCTGACCGGCAAGCGCTGGAAATGCAGCCAATGACACACCTTCACCTGCTGGGCCGTGACACGCTGCACACGCCGCAACCTTAGTTGCTGCATTACCCTGGCGGTACATGATCTCACCTTTTTCTACCAAGTCTTTCTTTGCTTGGCCAGGCGTAGTTGTTTGTGACGCAAAGTAAGCGGCAATGTTTTCGATATCCTGTGCAGAAAGCGCATC
>NZ_LWFE01001135.1:0-2633 GCF_001635675.1 Oleiphilus sp. HI0061
AACAAAGCTCAGCACAATAACCACCAAGTACCACTCTAAGGCTAAATGCTGCAGCCATAAATAAGGAACAATCGCCATTAATGTTCCTGCTGTCCCGGGTGCCTTCGGTGCACAACCACTACCAAAACCAAAAGCAGCAAAGTGTGCCGGATTCTTTAAAAAACCTTGCGGTAACTTACTCAAAATGCTGAAACCCCTTTCTCTCTATTTCGACTTCCTGCTCACCAGAAAAGACCTTGACACCAAAACTCTTGGGCTCAACCCGCCCTATTCTAGTGAAAGCACTCGCCTCAGCCTTCGACTCCAATACCTGCCAACCTTCCTCAGGGATCGTAAAAAGTAACTCGTAGTCATCTCCTGCAGTCAGTGCCAGTAGCGCAGCTCTATCTTTAGAAAATTCACGCAATTCTTTCGACAAGGGCAAGGCGTCCAGGTCAATCCTTAGGCCACATGAAGAAGACTCAGCAATATGCCCTGCATCAGCTAGCAAACCATCCGAGATATCAATACAAGCACTCGCGTAGGGGGTGATCAATAAGCCCTCTGCAAATCTTGGCGTGGGAGCATAGTATCGACCCAGGAGGTATTCCTCAACGCCACTAAGCGCACTCTTATCCAGCAGGTCTAGCGCAGCACCCGCATCACCCAAGCACCCTGTCACAACCAACACCTCGCCTTCTGTAGCACCACTACGACGTAGCGCTTTGTCTTGAGCTGTAAAACCATGCACCTGAATACCAATAGTTAATGGCCCTCGCGTTGTATCTCCGCCCAAGAGGCTCAATTGATAACGCTCCGCCATATACTTGAGCCCCCTTGAAAAGCCTTCAAGCCAATCCGGGTCAGAATCAGGAAGCGTCAAAGACAAGGTAAAGAATGCTGGTGACGCCCCCATTGCAGCCAAATCACTCAATGACGCAGACATTGCTCGGATAGCCAATTGTTGCGGCGGTGCCGACTTGGGAAAGTGCCGCCCCTCAACCATAGTATCAAGTGAGAAGCACAGAGACTTATTCGCAGGAGGGTTAATGACAGCACAATCGTCACCTATACCCTGGTTAACGAGCTGCTTATCGATAGGCCCCACTCCTTCAAAATACCGTTTAATTATTTGGAATTCAGAAGGAGCAGATGGCATCGGATCAACTAAGTTGCTATAACACTAAGAGGGTTTATGACGTGTTTCAGCCGCGCGCAAACGCAAGGCGAGCTTATCAAGAATACTATTCACATACTTGTGGCCATCAGTACCACCGAATGACTTAGCCAGTTCAACAGCCTCATTAATAACCACACGGTAAGGCACATCAATGCGGTGCTTAAATTCAAAGACACCCATACGCAGAACATTCATCTCTACCGGGTCAACATCCACAATTGCGCGATCCAGAAAAGGCTCAATTGCCTGATCCAATTCTGTCACTTCTTTAGGTATACCGCTAAAGACTTCACGAAAGTAAGCCGAGTCGATACGATCAAAGTCATGATCGGTACGAAACTCTGCTTCTACCTGAGCAATACTGGAGCCGGAAATTTGCCACTGATATAGCGCCTGAAGAACCAACTTTCGAGCCTTCTTACGCTGTGCCGTTCCAGTTTTCTTTACAGGCTGACCGCCTGCGGCAGGGTTAGATTCGCTCACTTAAATACCTGACTGTTTAAATAGTTGAACCATCTCTAGAACTGACATCGCAGCTTCTTCACCTTTGTTACCCGCTTTGGTGCCGGCACGTTCAATCGCCTGCTCAATGGTGTCCACCGTCAGAACGCCAAAGGCAACAGGAATACCTGTATCCAATGATACGGCACCCAAACCTTTCACACACTCTCCAGCAACATACTCGAAGTGAGGCGTACCGCCTCTGATCACCGCTCCTAAAGCAACCACTGCGTCATACTTTTTAGTTTCAGCAACACGTTTCACGGCTAAAGGCATTTCAAATGCGCCAGGAATGCGGAATATCTCGATATCACTCTCATCAATACCGTGACGTACCAAAGAATCCACCGCACCTTCTAGCAAGCTTTCTACCACAAAGGAGTTCCATCGTGTCACGATAATCGCAAACTTTGCACCCGTCGTATCTCTAAAATCACCTTCATAGGTTTTAATATTTCGCATAAGACCTTTCTCTTTAGTATGTTACCGTTCTTAAAATTCGTTTCGTTTTATTTCAATAGCCACTTCATCAAGAAGCTGTATATGGAATAAATTCAACCACTTCCAAATCGAAACCTGAAATAGCTGAAAACTTAACAGGTGGATTCAATAGGCGCATTTTTGTCACGCCTAAATCACGCAAGATCTGAGAGCCTGTGCCCACTGTCAAATACGCCCCCGTTCCTGTCTGCGAAGGTGCTGGCTTGTTCACAAAAAATCCTGCCAAGCGTTCTTCCAAGTCAACAGCCGGGCCACCTAAAACTACTAAGGCGCCAGCGCCTTCTTCATTGATTCGCTCTAACGAATGCTGCATAGACCAACTCTGCGATCCTGGCACTTTAACACCTAAACTATCACGCAGGATATCAGGAGACTGAACCCGAATAACCGGCGCATCCACCTTTGATAAATCACCTCTTACAAACGCCATGTGAACATGACCTTGCAAGGTATCTTTATAAGTAATCAGATC